>JAJRRH010000147.1 GCA_024279715.1 Bacteroidota bacterium | reverse complement strand
CTTGATATGGTAAAGAAATATGTTCAAACTGTTTTCTATTATATTTGGTTAAGCCATTTTGAGTGCCGAACCATAGATTGTTTTTATGGTCTGAAACAATTGAAAAGACTTGACTACTATTTAATTCATTTTTCGCAGAATAATTTTTAAAAGTTTTTCCGTCATAATGATATACACCACCTCCATTACTGCTAAACCAAAGTGTTCCGTCATTGTCTAAATAAGCATTTGAAAATCCGTTTTTAGGAACAGGAATTTTATTTACTTCTGAAACTTTCTCAACATTGAGTTCAGTTTTTCCTTTTTTAATATGCCCATTACAAGAAATAACTAATGAGAATATAGTCAATAAGGTGGTATTTTTAAATATGAATTTCATTTTTTCTTTTTCTTGGTTACAGCTATCAGCAAGGTTTAAAACCAACGGTATTCTGACCCAATTCAAATCCTTTTTTTCCAAAAACAGCTTCGACACTACCATTTTCGATTAAAGCATTAGGCGTTCCCGAAATAATTGTTCTATCATTATCTATCAGCCAAACATCATCGGCATACATAAATGTGGCTCCTATATCATGGCTACTAAACAATATCGTTTTGCCATTATCGGCACATTGCTTTTTGAGAATATCCAATAGTTCAAGACTCGCTACCGGGTCAATAAATGCTATGGGCTCGTCCATCACAATGACAGGAGTATCTTGCACCAAAGCTCTTGCCACTATCACCTTCTGACGCTCTCCGTCACTTAATTCAAAAAGATACCTTAACGCTAAATTTTCGATTCCCATAGACTCGATGACACTATCTATTATTTGTTGATCTTTTTTCATCAATCGTCCTATCCAATTGGTATAAGGATGTCTGCCCATACCGATAAAATCTTGCGCTGTCATGTACCCCAAATCGGGTAAAGAAGTTTTTACCAGACTTATCTTTTGACTTCTATCTGCCAAGGATAATTGAAACAATTCTTTTTCATCCATTAATATTTTCCCTGACCGACATGCCATCATGCCAACCATGGCACGGATCAAGGTACTTTTACCTATTCCGTTGACGCCAAGCAGAGCCGTCAGTCTCCCCTCTTTAAGTGGAGCCGATGCATCAAGTAATATGGGTTCATTTAGCCCATATCCGAGTGTAATATTCTGTATTTCTAATAAGGCTTTCATAGTCTCATCTTGCGCTGTTTGAAGATTAGAAATATCACGACAGGAGCACCAATCAAACTCGTCACAGCGTTGATGGGCAGCCTAAAATCCAACCCAGGTAGTTTGCTCACAAGAAGGCACGCCAAGGCTATCATCATCCCCAGCAATAGTGTCCCCGGTATCAACACTCCATGCTTTGCCGTCTTAAAAATCATACGGGCTACATGCGGCACAGCAAGTCCTAAAAATGCCACCGGCCCTGCAAATGCGGTTACCACTCCAGTCATCAATCCTGCAAGTAGAATAATAATTATACGCCATTTTTTTATGTCTACGCCCATCGTGGTGGGATAATCTTCTCCTAGTAAATACACATCCAGTATTTTAGAGATAAATAATGTCGCTAGGACCAAAACCATAAGAATTACAAAAATCAATTGAATCTCCCGCCATGTCGTAGAAGAGAATGAGCCCATTCCCCAAAACACAAATTTCTGTAACGAGATTCGCTCTGCAAACACTTCTAGACTACCTACTACAGCAGAAGCAAAATACCCCACCATTAGACCAATAATCAGCAAAGAAGTGTTGTCTTTAACAATACGAGATAGACTTACTATCAATGCCAATACCACCCCAGTTCCAATTGCAGAGGCAAGAACCTGTACAGCCAACCCACTTCCGAAGGACAACATTGCTGGCAGCCCCGTCATCATCACTATCGCTACACCCAGCCCTGCGCCAGAACTTAATCCCAAAACAGACGGCCCTGCCAAGGGGTTTCTAAAAAATGTCTGCATCAATAACCCACTCAACGATAGACTCACACCCACCATCATCGCCATCATCACCTCTGGCAATCTGAGGTTAAATATGATATTGGATGTGACAGAATCTCCTTGCCCTTTTAAAGTGTTCAATACTTCTGAAAATGAAATAGGAGAAGACCCCAACACTATATTCAACAGCACTAGGACGCCTATGCAAAGGAGAATCACCAAGTAATTAATGGAGGGCTTTCTGTTCATTTTACGGTAAGGATAACTCATGTCAAGCGTATCATTGCGTGCGAAGATAACATGATTTGGGCAAGTAGCAGAATACCATTTTGAGTTTGAATGATTTTGTCCTGTTTACATTTATGGCTTACGATAATACTTTGGACAAATTACGTACATTCGTACACTATTAAAACGGCGTCCAGCGTTTAATCAATATGAAGAAAATTCAACTGCTTTTATTCCTGTGGGCAATAATATCGAGCAATCTTTCTATCACGGCTTCAGATAACAATTCTACCTCCGTTTGTGTGAATGAAGAAGAAATTGCTCTCTTCCACCTTATCAATGCGTATCGGATGGAGAAAGATCTACCTTCCATCGCATTATCCTCTTCCCTGACGAAGGTCGCTCAAATTCATTGTGAAGATCTAAACAACAATCCACCAGATAGAAAAAAGTGCAACCTCCATTCATGGTCAAAAAACGGGCAGTGGTCACGCTGTTGTTACACCCCCAACCACAAGCATGCTTCCTGTATGTGGGACAAACCTAGAGAGCTAACGAACTATACTGGAGACGGCTTCGAGATTGCTTTTGCCAAATATAAATCTGATAATTCCACTCCCGTCATTACTGCCCAAGAAGCTTTCGATTCATGGAAAAAAAGCAAGGGACACAATATGGTGATGGTAAATAAAGGGAATTTCAAAAAGATGAATTGGCAAGCCATCGGTGTTGGAATTGTTGATGGGAATGCGACAGTATGGTTCGGTATCGAGCAAGATGAATCGCCTTCTCCCGTCTTGTGCAGCACTATCTCTCCAAAAGATTCATCTTTAATTCTTCCTGACCCGTTTGGAATTATCAATGATTTTGAAAATATTTTTACTGAAAAAGAAATCGAATTATTAACCGATAAAGTATTAGAAATCACAAAAACAACCGGCGTACAAGTGGCTATCGTCTCCATAGAATCTATAGCTCCATACGAATCTATGTTTGACTATTCGCTTGCTATTGCACAAAAATGGAGTCCCGGATCTAAAGACAAAAATGATGGGATATTAATTGCTCTGAGTAAAGCTAGAAGAGAAATTCATATCCAAATAGGAACAGGATTAGAAGAGTCTGTTTCCAATAAAAAAACAAAAGAAATAATCGACCACTTCATTATTCCAAAATTTAGAACGAATAATTACTTCCTAGGAATAAACGAAGGACTAATTGCTTTTTTGCAAATCCTCAAACGAAACTAACAGCTACCTTATGTCAAAACGAATCCTTACAATTACCTCAACCGTTATTTTACTCCTTATTTTTTCTTGCAAAAATAGCGAACCACAAAAGCTCCATAATGAAAAATTTAATTGGTCGATAGCACTTCCTTCAGGATTTAACAAGCTGAGCTCAGAGGAATGGCAAGCCCTACAAAACAAAGGGCAAAAATTATTAGAAGATCAAATCAATGATGAGATTGACAATAAGGCTAAGACTATTTTTGTATTCAAAAAAGGGGATTTTAACTATTTCGAAGCCAACTACCAACCGTTTGACGCAGCAACCGACGGCAACTATGACGAAACGTTTCGTGAAGTATCAAGTCTCCTTCATGACACTTTCATGTCACAATTACCTAGTTCCCCAATTGACTCTTCTTATTCTAAAGTGACAATCAGTGGACTAATATTCAATAAATTTGAATTATCCCTCGAGATTACTCCTGAATCTATATTGCATTCTCATCTATATAGCCGTCTTTTTGGCGAGGATGAATTTACGGTAAGCATCATGTATCTTGATGAGGGAGAAGGGAAAAAACTATTGGATGCTTGGCTTAATTCTACATTTGAGAATTGAATTCTTTGTTGGCACTCGCCTTAGGAGGTCGATTAGGTTTAGCGTTCTAAACGAAGTTTGTAGAGAGGTTTAGGTTCTCGAGTATTCAAAGCATCGCTTTGTCGAGAGGCCGGGTTTGTAATTCTATGTTCATGTGTCTGCCTCTCGACTACGCACGAGAACCTTTAATACATCTTTCAATTCAAATTCTACGAACTACGCTCGAAAACCTTTGTTTCTTCATTCAGAACCCTTACAGGCCATTCAATCAAAACCTTCAACAGTCATTCAAGCATTGTCGCATTAAATCCACATCCCAACCAGCCATTTAAGCATTGTCACATTCAAGCATTGTCACATTAAATCCACATCCCAACCAGCCATTTAAGCATTGTCACATTTAAGCATTGTCGCATTAAATCCACATCCCAACCAGCCATTCAAGCATTGTCACATTCAAGCATTGTCGCATTAAATCCACATCCCAACCAGCCATTCAAGCATTGTCACATTTAAGCATTGTCGCATTAAATCCACATCCCAACCAGCCATTTAAGCATTGTCACATTCAAGCATTGTCACATTAAATCCACATCCCAACCAGCCATTTAAGCATTGTCACTCAAGCATTGTCGCATTAAATCCACATCCCAACCAGCCATTCAAGCATTGTCACATTCAAGTATCACTGCATTAATAATCACACAGGCTTCTTCAATTTCCGAAGTAGAAATAGTCAATGGTGGTTGCAATCTAAAACTCACATTATTGGACAAAAACCAGAAGGTAATAACTCCTTTTGCCAAACAACCTTTGACGATGGCTTCTACGGTATCAAAATCTTTAAACTCGATAGCCATCATTAGTCCAATTCTTCGGAAATCAACGATAGCGGGGTGTTGAAGGAGTTTTTCAAATAGCTGCCCCTTGGCTTCTACTTCATCAATAATTCCCGGTTCTCTCAAGACCTCTATATTGGCTACCGCTGCAGCACAATTAACAGGATGCCCTCCGAAGGTGGTAATATGACCCAACATCGGATGGTGACTTAGCGTACTCATCACTTCATCAGACGAGACAAACGCCCCGATAGGCATTCCACCTCCTAGCCCCTTAGCTATGGTAAGTATATCGGGCTGAACTCCGAAATGTTCCATGGCAAACATCTTGCCTGTACGACCGAATCCAGTTTGAATTTCATCAAAAATCAACATCGCTCCTACCTCTGTACAGCGACTACGCAAAGCTCTCATAAAGTTCTGACCAGGTACTCTTACCCCCGCATCTCCTTGAATAGGTTCAATGATGACGGCAGCTGTTTTTTCAGTAATGGCATTAAGTTCTTCTTCTTCATTGAAGGTAACGAATCTAACGTCAGGCAACAATGGACGAAAGGCAAATTTCTTTTCTTCATTTCCTGACACACTGAGAGCGCCATGGGTATTGCCATGATATGACTTATGAAAAGAAACAATCTCAGTACGACCTGTAAATCGCTTCGCCAATTTGAGAGCTGCCTCTACCGCTTCAGCACCGGAGTTTACAAAATACGAAACGTCTAGTCCATCAGGGAGGATGCTACTTATCATCTTCGCTAATTTTACTTGTGGCGACTGAATCATCTCCCCGTAAGGCATGACATGAAGGTATTTCTCCAATTGATTTTGAATAGCAGTTATCACTCTTGGATGCCGATGACCGATATTACATACCGCTATTCCCGACACCAGGTCATAATATCGCCTTCCAGATGTATCGTAGATAAAAATCCCTTCCGCCTTTTCTACTTCTATAGCCAAAGGAAAAGGCGTGGTTTGTGCTTGGAATTTGAAGAAATCGTTTTTCATAGAAAGCAATAATTATCGCAAATGTATAAAATTGACATCGGATAAATGATCCTATCTTATGAATAAACTGAAAAGAAGAGATTAGAAAACAATGTAATCGTCAAAATCATAATTAATAGCTTCAGACAATTTGATTTGTCCTATTTCTCATCAAACTCCACATGCCAAATACCCCGCACTTGATTTTCACTATACCCAAGTGCCTTGTCTTTGGGATATAGTTTTTTCAACTCTGCTAGTACATCTTCTTTCACGTTGGTATTTGGTGTTCCATGACACTGCAAACACATCGTATTGGTCTTGATGGGCATGTAGAATTGTACTTTACCATTTTCTTTTCTTACTACTGGTTTTATCTTCTCATTGTTTGCCAACATTTTTTTGAAGGACGCAATAATAGCCAGTTCATTATTATCGGCCGCATTATTTGCATTACGAGGTTTGTCAGACACTCTCTCTATAGATGCGCCAAAGACATTAGACATGCTATCGGCAATACCGTAAGCTTTCAGATTACAAAATTGTAATGCCGCCAGTGTTCCTTTTTTCTGAATAGTGCCCATAAGGTTTTTACCCAATACTTTTTTTGTTCCTAGAGCATACGACTTACCTCTTTCTGCATTCGTCATGTTTTCTGGATTGGATTCTACCGACTTCTTCCCTGTATTGATATAAGCAGTTTCCCCATGTTCTTTCTCCCAATGTTTTTTAAACCACGTTGGCTCTTCAATTTCATAGTCAAAGATATATTCTGCTATTTTTTTCAAATCTTCTTTATCGAAATTTTGGTTAGGCATCAGACCAAATTTCTCAGCTGCCATTTTCATTTTCACCTTATCCTTGTCAGGACTGGATGCAAATGTGGTAAAGTCATGAATAAAGTCCTCTTTGCTTATACCTTCCTTTATATAATGTGCTTTTACAGAAATCATCGGTGGAGCGACCAACGAATTCATAGGTGTTGTCGCGTTGTGACATAAGTTGCATTTATTCTCCATTAATTTCTGTCCGGGATGCGCCTGATACTCACCCAATGTCGTTGGTTGCTGCTCTGTCTTCACATCTTCGACAGGTTTTTCTTTCACCTCTTCACTAGCACAGCTTGCGAGTAAAAATATCGTGAGGAATAGGATAATGGTATTTCTTAAGGATTGGACGTGTATCATGATAAATAATTTGTTTTATAATCGCACGAAGGTAGCCTTATTAAAACACCCATAAGGTAACTCTAGTTACATTGGATTTCTACAACTGCTGCCACACGTTCCTAATATACTACCTTACAACAACATAAATACCAATAATTGGTATATTTGAGCTCATCAATCAAAATCTTTATCTTATGAAAACTATTATACTTTCTTTCTTATTTGCTTTAGGCTCTCAATTTTCTTTTGCCTGTATTGATCCAAATCCTAATAATATTATTATAAATTATTATTCGGATACAACAAACAGATGAATGGGATAATGAAAATCAGACGCTGAGTGAAGACCACCTAAGCATTGTGAATTTCGATAACAATTTATTCTATATACTACTAGTTGATGAAGGTTTTATAAACGAACACGATGACATTATTAATTCATTTTATAATGGTATTGAGGAGAATTCACTTTCTTCGTTCTCTACTTATCCAAATCCTGCATCATCTATCTTGAATTTGATAAATGTGCCTCAAGGTGCAAAGTCGTACGTAATTTATGATGCCTTAGGCAACAGTATATCAAACACTAAGATAGGGTCTATGATAGATGTGAATGGATTAAAACAAGGATTGTATTTTCTGAAAATCGTCGGATTGAAGTCGGAGTATGTGACACGATTTGTGAAGATTTAGTTTACGGTTGAATAATGAAGAATTAAAAGAGCAGTGCAAACACTACTTCTACAAGACCTTCTTCAATACTTGATACGATTTTATCCTAAAAGTCTCTTCACACTGGAAAACACTGTAATCTTTTATCTAACCCTACCCTCTAACAACCTTTATTTCCACCACTCGATTTTCAAACCAAACACGAATCAAATAAACCCCCTCAGCCCAAAGTCTACCATCTACCTTCCAAGTATCAACGACATTATACGACTGCCACGACTTAGAGTACACTTTCTCTCCAAGCGCCGAATACACCTCTAATCGTGTAGGAGACTCCCCAATTTCAGCCATATTGATTTCAAATATATCCTTGATAGGATTTGGGTAAACGGATATCTCAGATATAGGTGCCAACTCGTCAATCCCAACAAAAAATGGGACTTGCGCCCTTTGAATTCCTGTGCCCGGAGACCACGTCCATACATAAGGTGTATCCCCAGTTTCTATTTCAATCATTGCAGCATAACTATAAGCCATGCCGTCATTGGCATCTTGCCAACTAATTCCTGCATCCGTAGAATACATTACCCCCAAAGAATTACCATAACCACCAGAGTGGTAACTCTGGGAAGATGTGGCATACACCACATTAGAATTTGCAGGCGCAATAGCTACTCCTCGAAGGTCTGTATCTGGCAATAAGTTCTCGCTCCAACTATCACCCCCATCCGTAGAATGGTATAATCCACCATTGGGACCAATTACCGTTACATACACATTTCCAGCATTATTCGGATCAGAAGCAATGTCAAATACACCCTGATACTCGTACGTAACCACACCGCTGTATTCGGTCCAAGTAGGTACGATATCTGGTCGGGTATTGGCACTAGAAGCGTGCATTGCTGCTGTGCCCACTTCACTCCAATTATTGCCTCCATCCGTCGAACGCCACAGTCCATCTTTTCCTCCGGCGTACACATTACCATTTACTTTATCTACTTCTAGAAATTTCATCTCTGCACCATCAAACACCGAAGTCCAAGTATTGCCATCATCCATAGAACGATATATCTCGCCATCCACCGTAACATACATCGTTCTGTTACCCACAGCACTATTAACATCTAAGGTCAGTCCATACATCATAAGAGATTCATTATAAGGAGGCAATCCATTGGTTATTAATGTCCAATTCTCACCATAGTCATCACTTTTGAACAAACCTGTTTTGGCGTAAGTATTTTCAAGATATCCAGTATACTGATCATTACTAAAACTCGCCCATACTCTTGATTCTACCATCGGATCTACAAGTACATTCATTACGTTAGATCCAGCGCCTCTTTTTGCCCAATTAGCAGGAATCACGCCACTGCCAAGATTCCATGAATACTCGGGATAGATATTAAAGTCAGGCTGTGTTCTTGTCCACGAATCCCCATGATCTGTAGTGTACCAAAATCCGATATCATATCCGCCCATGTACACGACGTTGGGGTTTGATTCACAGATATCCAATGCGTGGCCATTAATATTTTCTACCCCTGTGGACAACCAATGATCGGTAGAAATCTCACGAGTAGAAATATTATTCAGTGTCGCCCCTCCATCAAAACTACCCCACGCCCATTGACCGAGAGAGCCATAATATCTGTCAGAATTAAAAATATCTTTGGTCACCGATTTATTCAATCCATTAAAACTACCCACAAAAGCAAAGTACTGTTCTGTGGTATATCCTTTTTCCCAATCATCGACAAAACCTGTATGTGTCCATGTATCTCCACCATCTGCGGTCTCCCAAGTCCCTGCATCTTCATTCCAATCGTAAGGCCACAATACATCCAGGATTCGAATCACCTCTGGATTGGTTATTCCTACACTGATTATTCCTGTTTTATCAGAGATTTGCAAAAACGTCTGCCCGCCATCATCACTTCGATAAAGCTCTCCAGCCGTTTCATCATCTACTACGTAATTATCAAATCCCATCTCCATGCAGCTAGTATTATCGACATAATTACTTGCAAAAGTACTGATGAAGACTATTTCAGGATTGGTAGGATGAAGGTCGAAATCAAGAATATCTCCTTCCGCATCGCCAATCAACATCCATTGTGATCCACCATCCATTGAACGGTAAAGATCGGCATCACCACATCCCCACCTTGCTTTTCCAGAGAGGGCATAGACTATATTCTCATCCGATGGGTGCACCATCATTTTGACAATATGAAGATCGGTGGGCAGATTACTTCCCGCTATGTTGTTCCAACTTACCCCGCCATCTGTTGTTTTATATATCTCTGTGGGCAATTCGGGGGATTCTTCATGGGTCACATAAGCTACATCAGAGTTAGAAGCGGCAACGGCTATATCTTCGATGTAGGAATAATCAAATGGATTAGCAGGGGTAGGAAAAACGACATCAAAGCTATCACCACCATCTGTAGTTTTGTACAAACCGGTGTATCCACCAGCATAGAATGTATTAGCATCATTAGGATCGAATCCCAAGGCACTAATATGCGTTTCTAGAATTCCTTGATTTGCACCAACCGCATCAAAGGATACGCCATCGTCATAACTACGAAATATGCCACTGAGATCGGAGGCTACTATGATGGTTCCATCCACTGTTGCTCCCACAACTGCTATCGCTCCACCGCCGCCAGGATTGGTTCGCAACCATTCATGTTGAGCAAAAAGCCCCGAATTCATCATTAAAATACTAAAAAGTAGTGCTTTTTTCATAATAAGTGTTTTTTTAAAGATAATAAATAGGACGGGTAGTTATTACTCTTAGTCCAGTTGTTCTGTCTTGGAATTATTGATTCTCCAATGGCTATTCCTATCCACGGCATTGACACTGCCATCCATATTTAGGTCTGCCCCGGAATTAAGATAATAAAAACTACCTGAATTCTGCACTCGCCAGTAATTATTACTATCAATAGAATTCACTTGACCGTCGCTATTCGCATTTCCCGAAATCATAACATTTTTTCCATCGACAAAATTCATGGCATTGGCTCCGTACAAGGGTATATTTGTCTGGGTGAAATCTATCGTGATTGCAGCATTAGTATTGTATGAATTCTGTGTACGGAATCCCAGATGGTTTCGATGACGTATTGCGACATATACGTTGTTTATATTTGAAGGCACCTTCATTGTAAGCGCTGACCCATCCGGATTGACAATATCTCCATCTCTCTGAATGAGTGCTTCTTTGACTACCACTACTTCTGTTGGACTACTACCATCTCTTAGCTCGACAATTACCCAATCTACGATAGCATTATTGCCGCTTGCGTTTAACAAACCAGCATTGAGTGTCGCCCCTCCTCCAACTTCAAACCCTAGTGCTGTATAAGGAGAATAAACTGGGATATTATTAGAAGTACGCAAGACGTCATCCATAAGATTCGTTGCCGTATTATAGGGTCCTTGGAGCATGACTTTTATATTCAAATTCACCTCATTGGAGAAAAAAGGAACTCTTGCATATTGTACTCCTGTTCCAGGTGACCATGCCCATACATAAGGATTGTCACCATATTCTACCTCTATCATGCCGCCATAGTTATACGCCATACCATCATTAACGGGTTGCCAAGAATCTCCTCCATTAACGGAATACAATATACCCAACGAATTGCCATAACCACCAGAATGATAATTCATAGAGGAAGTAGCATATACCACGTCAGAATTAGCAGGTGCAATAGCTATTCCACGCAGATCCGTGTCTGGCAATAAGTTATTACTCCATGAATTTCCTTTATTGATTGAGCGATACACCCCTCCATTTGGACCATGTACAACGACATATACTTTTGAATTGTTGTTTGGGTCAATTTTGATGTCAAAAACACCTTCAAAGGGATAGATGGGCTCTGCATTATCTGGGTAACTAACCCAAGTAGGGACAATATCTGGTCGAACGTTGGCACTTTGTTTTCGCATGGCGGGAGTACCCACTTCTGTCCATGCTCCGCCATTTTGGCTTCTCCAAAATCCATCCTGACCACCAGCATATACCACTGACCCGTCATCACTAACCGCAGTAAACTTTAATTTGTGACCGCTCAAGGCGACACTCCATGCCAAGCCATCATTAGTAGATTTATAGACTGTTCCGTCTACAGTAACGTACATCGTTCTGCTATTCTGATTACTCGAGGGATCAATAGACAGTCCATACATTCTAAAAGATTGATCAAAAGCAGGAAGCCCAGCAGTAATTAATGTCCAATCTTCACCATAGTTGGTGCTCCTGAAAAGTCCTGTTTTGGCGTAAGTGTCTTCTGATTCATCGGTAAACTGTTCTTTACTAAAGCTAGCCCACACCACGTTTTCTCTTACAGGATCATTTACTATAGTCGTCACATTAGAGCCCGCACCTCGTCTTGCCATATTTGCTTCAATTTGCCCCGGTGTACCTAGGTTCCAGGAGTATTCTGGATATTGGTTGTAATTAGGTTGGGTACGTGTCCAAGAGTCACCATGGTCAGTAGAATAGAAGAATCCAATATCCCAAGCGCCCATATAAACGACATCTGGGTTTGATCGATTCACTTCCAATACATGGCCTTCGATATTCTCAACCCCTGTGGAACGCCAATGATTAGGGGAGATTTCTTTTGTAGAAACATTGTTAAGTGTTACGCCACCATCAAAGCTAGCCCACGCCCATTGTCCATACGAACCGAAGAATTGATCTGAGTTGAAAATATTTTTGGTGACCGTCTTATTATATCCATTAAAGCTACTGGCGAATGCGAAATATTGATTTTCAGAATATCCTTTTTCCCAGTTTTGAACTAATCCTATTTGGTTCCAAGACTGACCACCATTTACAGTCTCCCATGTGCCTGCGTTATCATTCCAATCATACGGATAGAGCACGTCGAGTATTTTAATATTATCCGGATTATCAATACCGACACTTATTATTCCTGACTTATCACATATTTGAGTGAAGGACATTCCTCCATTGGTAGATTTATAAAGCTCTCCTGAATTTTCATCCCCTCCTAAGTAAGCCGTAGCACCATCGTCACTAAATCCAAGATCAAAACAATTCGGCAACGTGGTGTAATTACTTTGAAAAGTACTTAGAAAGACAGTCTCCGTATCTGATGGGTGCAGGTCAAAATCGAGCACATCCCCTTGCGCTGCCCCTATTTCCATCCAAGAAGCACCCCCATTTACAGAACGATAAAGATTTGCTTCTCCACAGCCCCATCTTGATTTTCCAGTCATTGCGTACACGATATTCTCATCGGAAGGATGCACCATTAATTTTATGATATGTTTTGTATTGGTTGGTTCTAAAAGAGCTGTTGGACTCCATGACACTCCTCCATTGGTGGACTTATATACAACTCCTGATTGCGCTGGGCCAGGATGATGAGTGACATATACTACATTGTGATTAGTTTCTGAAACCGCTATATCTTCGATATATGAATAATCAAAAGGGTGATGCCTACAAGGCCTCTGTGCTGCCAAAAGGTGTGCCTACCGTTGCTGTTGAAGCGGCGGTTACGGATGCCTGGTACAAATATGCGGATAAGGGGGGGGGTATTGATCATTGCGGTGAATCTGCCCCTGCCAGTGAATTGGTCAAGGGATTTGGGT
>JAJRRH010000146.1 GCA_024279715.1 Bacteroidota bacterium | reverse complement strand
ATTCTTGAATACAATTCACGAACGGCATCTCCGTGTGGATCGATAAAGCAAATGCTGTGACCGTTGTGAATGTCTTGAATAGCTTTTGTTTTTAAGAGGGTAGTTTTTCCTGAGCCGGATTTTCCAAAAGCGTAAAAGTGGAAGAACCTGTCGGGAAGTTTGATTCCAAATATCTGTCCCGAGTTTCTGAAATTCGTTCGAGCAAAATAGGTGATATCAAATATGAAAAAGAAGTATTAGGGTCGGATAATACTTGTTGACAATATGTGGATGGAGTAGCGTGATGTGTTGCAATGAATACAACACATGATAAAGTGTGTCAACACCTTTGAATCTGTATGAATCTTAACTGAAGTCCATTATATCATAGAAGGGAAGAATCTCAAAGCGTGTCATTATTTCTAATATCAAAACAACTGAAGACTTGTCAAAATAGAAGCAATAGTTTAAACTAATGATGTAACTGAATGATCAATTACACTCGTTGGTCGCTATGGCGACTCATTCTAGGAAACTAGAATAAAAGCAACAACGCGTGGTTACTTGTTAGCTCTATAATGGGGCTATTCAAACGACCCGCCGATTGCTTTTGGCGGGTCTTTTAAGTTACATTATGGACAATACACAAGCAATATCATTTGAACAAGGAATAGAAAACTATATCAAATGGAAAGCAACACACATTAAATCGGCATACTCACGTTACAAAATTCACTTAGATAAACTACGTGAATTTACTCCAAGCATTCGAAACCTTGAAGACCTCACCGAAATGCACATTATTGATTATCACAATCATTTAGAAACACTGAATTACGCTGACGGTACGATTGCATTTTCAATTCGAGTTATTCGTAGCTTTATCAAGTTTTGGAACTCTAGGGGCTGTTTATCGGTAATCCCCGACATGATACGGCCTCGTAAGTTTTTAACACCTGAACAGGCCGTCGTGGATAAAGAAGATTTTGAGCAGATGAGCGAACTCCTTGATGAATCCTATATCGCAGAATTACAGCGTAAACTAGCGATTCATCTTTTATGGGATACAGGAATGCGGGTAAGTGAAATGACCGATTTATTGATTGAGAACCTTAATCAAGACAAAAAGGGAATTAGGACAGCAACAATCAAAACCAAGAAAACAGACCGTTATAATATGGTGATGTGGAGTAAAGAGACGGAGCGATTACTCAAGCAATATCTTGGATGGAGGCTTGGACGGACTCATCCGACAGATCTATTATTTATTCGGACAGATAAAGCATCTAAAAATGGAATCACGACTAGAACTGTTGAGCGTTGGGTAAAGCAAATCTCAAATCAAGCAATGATTGGTAAGACAATTACACCGCATAGTTTTAGGCATGGGAAAGCACATGAAATATTGAATAATGGAGGGACAGCGATTGATGTTCAAAGTATTTTAAGACACAAGAACTTTAACTCATCGCTCCATTATATGCGACTCAATGAGTCAAAATATATGGAAAGAGCTTCTAAATTCCTTAGTCAAAAGAAACAACAACTTAATCAGAGCATTACATCGGGATATAAACCAGAATTTGCATATTCTCACGGTATGCTATACAATGCAGGATAGCTCCTTTAACAATTCTCTATGGATCAAGACACGTTTACTCATAACAATTGATCATTCGTTACAACAGCCAAAACTGTATTAACGGCAAAGACCTTTATGGATCGGGTATATTATATATTACTCGATTTAATTTAAGGGGTTTTAATGTCGTAAAAGATATAGATTACGGCTGGGTGTCGCAAAACTAGTGGAAACGATTAAATCGTTGTTCCATAAGTCCCATAGAGAATTTGAAGTGAAGCCTAAACACATTAATATGCCATGCGGTATCTAAACATTTGCTCAAAACGAACCATTACTAGCCCAACAGGACCAAAGAATATTTTCCACAAAGTCGGAGTCGTAAAGATTACGGAGAACGGAGGATGGTTCATTCAGATGTTCCAACAACCTGATGTAGATTTTCAAATCTTTCCATCTCAAGACGAAGAACTACCAATAATCGAATCGTAGTATGATAAAATCAACACCGATTCCAAATACCTTATTCGATAAGTATTTATCAATATTAAAGCCAAGCGAAACTGTGATATTACTCACGGTTTTTCGTCAAACCATTGGTTGGGTGGATCATCGAACAGGAGGAAGAAAACAACGAGATTGGATTACAAATTCTCAGTTTCAAAAGAAGACAGGTCTATCAGACAAAACTGTTTCGAATGCGATTGATTCACTTGTTGAAAGATGTCTTATACAAGTCACCGACTTTACAGGGAATGTCCTTTATACTCCGGATCAAAGACGTGGAAAAGTCAGATTGTTTTATGCTCCCCAGTATAAATCTACCGTAAAAAATCCGCTCACATGACGGAAAAACTACGAATAACAAAAGAAACTAATACAAAAGAAAATATCGAAGAAACTCCGAGGCTTGTGGATAACGAGGAAGCTTTTCAAGAAGTCAGAGATAATTGGGAACGCTAACAAAACGAATTTATTTCTAGTGAAATAGGACAAAAGAAAAATAGGTATTCAATCGAAACTCAACAAGAGCCAAGAAGTATAAAACTTGATGTACTAACTGTACTAGAATATTTCAAGATTTATTAATCAATCAGAAGCATTCAATATGAAAGGAGTGTATGAGAAAATTTAAAAAATTTTCTTTCAAAAGAAAACATCAATTTAAAAGGTGTTTTTGATTTTATAACCTAATTTAGGACTGACCAAAACACTATTCGAATGCATAAATTCATTGTTCCGCTTACTCTATTGTTATTGTTTTCCTGTTCAGATTCGACATCTATCATTAGATTCAGGTGTAGAGAATGAATCCGAAGTATTTAATAATTTTGAATGCCCAATTGTCGAATCAGAATTCTGACCGCATTATTCAGCATGATGAGGGTCGCAAATGGAATGAAAATTTATTCGGATAAGCTATCCAAATTTGTAGTAAGGACAAATGAAAAAACCAATGGTGAGGTGATTAAAAGAATTGCCTCAATTTATCCAAATATTTTTATTGATGAAGTGCAAGATTTAGCCTCATGGGATTTAGATATCATTAAGCTTCTTCTGTCGTCAACGTCCAATGTATTACTAGTGGGAGACCCAAGGCAGGGAACCTATTCCACTAATAACGCAGCTAAGTCAAAAAAAATCAGGAAGTCCCAAATAATTAATTTTTTTACGGACGTAAAAAATATGAAGACCTTATTAGAGATTGATAAAACCTCATTAACAATTAACTATAGATCTTGCCAACAAATTTGTAGCTTTTCAAATAAATTATATCCAGACTGGTCGCAGTCAAAATCAGGAAGAAAGGAAAAAACTAAAAATGATGGGGTCTTTGTAGTTCGAGAGAAAGATGTTGATTATTATTTAGCTCGAGTTAAATCATGCATGTTACTCCGATATAGTTCTAGTAAAAAAATAAAAAGAGGATTACATGTTATGACATTTGGAAAGTCTAAGGGGCTTGCATTTGAGAATGTATTAATCTATCCAACTAAGCCAATTATAGAATGGATGAAGAATAACCATTCTTCTTTAGCACCAACAAGTCAATCCAAATTTTATGTTGCCCTAACAAGAGCTCGATCAAGTGTCGGTATAGTATATAACTTTAAAGATGATGAAGAGTTAAATGAGATTGAGAAGTATTATCCTAATTCTCTTTGGTGATACAAAAACTTCTCCAACCACGTCATGCTTAATGAGGTGGTTACTATGTAGATAAACTGTAATTGAATTACAGTTTTTTCGACTGTTGCTCCCTCAAAAAAGCATTCACCATCTGCTCAATAGCCACCCGTTTAATCTCAGGTAACTGCTCCACCAGTTCCAATTTATCTCCCAAGCCCATACGCTCAGGATCATACTCACGAATCAACTCATAGGCTTCAACCCCAAGAGCCTCAGCAATCTTCTCCATCAATTCCAGACCAATATGTTTTTTCCCATTTTCAAGATTAGAAATGTGAGAAGCATCAATGCCTGTTTCTCGTGCGAGGTCTGATTTTCTCCATCCTTTCGCTTCTCGTAACCTGATCATATTACGAATGAGTATTCCATGTATAGTATTGTCTGTTTGCATATTCTAACGGCTTATATATGCCTAATTTACACATTTATTTTGGATTGGACGTTATTTATGTGTAAATTAGACACGTAAAATAACTAATATTTGTTCTAATAACATGAAAGAGTTTGTTCATTCAATCAAAGAGTCCGTACTCAACTTCAATACATGGAGTCGACTCATTATTGATGTCAACGAAATCAAGGTTGTTCTAAAGTACAAGGATATTCGGTCTGTCATCAAATGGTGTAACCACCATAATGTATTTGTTCTCAACCAAGGGAAAACCCAAGCGGTTAATCACATTGAATTCATCCTTGCCTTTTATCGCCCCTTCATGGAACATTTAAAGCAAAACCAAGAAAACTGGAAAGAACGCTTTCTAGACTACATTCTCGGTAACATGACCAATCTTATCGATGGAGCAGAAAAACCTCGCATAGAGCAGTCAAGCTACAAACCGAAATCAGCCTTAGAAAAAGCATTCCTTCAAAAAATGAAAACATTATGAGCATCAAACCCTTAATCGTTAAGAAGCCTGACCGCGTGAAAGGACTGCGACCGTGGTGCATGAAATGCAGACGCGAAATTGGAAATCAAAAATGTGGAGCAACAGGAAAGAAAATCAATTCCTGTGGTTCAACCGAACTTCATACCTACAAAGCCTTTGTCACCGTTCCTAGCATCAATAGAAAAGTAAAAACCAAAGAACTGCACACACGAGATTTAAAAGAAGCCATCATCCTTCGTCTGGAGTTCGAGCAAGAATTAAAATCACAAGAATATCAAACCACGACGAATCATCTTCCAAAGGAAATAAGCAAACCAATATTGCTCGTTGAGTGCATGGCATCGTATCTCGCTTTCTTGAACAACGTTGATGTCGAAGTACACATGATCAAAAAAAGAACAGACAAACATTTATGGGAAGTAGAGAATTACTTCGCTAAATTTTGCAAAGCCCTGAAGTCAGAAGGGATAAGCCATACGATTTTCAGAATCGGTCAAATGAACAACCGTGTGGTTTCACATTTTCACACATATATTCTTGATGAACTCAAACACGAGAACAAGACGTACAATAAGATGATGGGACTTATGCGACAATTTCTTGATTGGCTGATATTACAAAAGAAGTATGAAATTTCGAACCCATTCAAACTCGTTCAAAAAAGAAGAGAGAATAGCGACAAAACAATTGTATCTAAAAAAGAGTTCAAACACTTTTTGAAAGGGATTACACCAGAAAACAAATACCATGTACTTCCTTCAGGAGAACGAAAGAACCGATACAAAGATTGGCTTCCCAATGCGTACCGACTAGCACTAGAAACAGGACTGAGAAGGGAAGAGTTCATGTGTTTGCAATTCTCAGACATCATATTAGATAATACCGCCCGTCCATTATTGATAAAAGTTGAAAATTACAAAGTCAACCGAATCAAAGGAGGGGATGATATGTCGAAAGAAGTGAAACATGTACCCATAACACTAGGACTTTTAAAATTACTCAACGAACTGGGTATCGATCAATACAGAGGTACTGATCGTTTTTTAATTGGTCATGATGAAAAATCTTCAAGAAAAACACTGATTGATTTTGTATCAAAAGCATTCACACATTACTGGAATCAAACCAAAATTGAAAAAACGGTGCAACTCAAACATCTTCGAAAAACCTATCTCACCGCACTCGTTGAACACTTCGGAGATAAAGCCCCAATGATAAGTAGCCACTCAGGAATACAAGTACTCAAAGACCACTACGTGAATGACGAACGACTTGTATCAGCCTCCAAAAACTTTTCAATTTTCACCTAAAAACACCCAAATCATGAAAAAAGCCACTCACAATTACCACTCAAACGCAAAAAAGACCTCCAAATTGGAAGTCTTTTCTTCGAAGAACCTAGTGTCTTCGCTTGTAGCGGGAGCAGGACTCGAACCTACGACCTTCGGGTTATGAGCCCGACGAGCTACCAACTGCTCCATCCCGCGATATATTCTAGTCTCGATTGACTAGCGGCTGCAAATATACTGGTTCTTTTCACAACTCGCAAGAAAAAATCATCTATTCTTGTTACTTTTACGTTCCGAAACATTTCATTGTAAACATAAAACACATGATTCGATATGTCAACCTTCTGGTAGTAACGGCAATAGCGCTTTTTTTTACTTCTAGCTGCACATCAACAAATACTGAAAAGCCCAAAGAACAACCAGCACCAAACGTTGTTGCTAAAGCAAATATTGAAGGCGAAGAGTACTTGAACTATCTCGATTTTAACGATTCCTTATACAAAGCGAATAGTCTTTATTATTCAAAAAAAATCAATGATCAAGTTGAGTGGACAGAAGTAATTATGTCGCTTGATGATTCTAGCCGGATTTTAAAAATGATCGAACAAATTGCACACGCAGGATCGGACGCTGTTTTTTCGAATCATTTTTACTTCAAAGACGGAAAAAAATACGCGACTAAACAATTCTTTGTTGAAACGGCGAGCGATAGTTCCTACTTCGTAGAATTACTGTCGTACTATGATAAAAACGAGAAAGTAAAAGTTACCAAGAGAAGAACAGCACCTTATGAAGACCTTTTAGACCAAGAACAATACATGATCACTCAAAACAAAGAGTGCAGTTCGGATCGAGCCTTCAGAATTGTTAACCAAACAGGTGAGTTTAAAACTACGTATCAAGGGTTTGTAGACATGGAAGGATTTAAATTCTTAGTAGTAGGAGAAGATAAAAAAGACGGGTTTTCCTCAGCATTAATTGTTCAACGGACGACTCCACTTATTATGGAACTACGAAATAACGAAGCTGATATGCTTGGGACACCACTTATTGTTAATTTCCAAACGATTACTGAGGGAGGAGGGTCAGAGCAAATTCTGATCGCTGTTGCTCGGGAATAGCCATGCTTGTGCTTGTTAGCGAACAAACTCCTCTCATCCTAAGAAATTGACCAATTAACCCTTTTTTCAAATTTCAAGCCAGTAACGTTCCTATACTTATACTTCGGATAAACTTCGACTGTTATGAAAAATTGGAAATCACTTCTGCTATTCGCCTCATTTCTTGTTACATCCTTCGCTTGGTCTCAAGAAATGAATGTAAAAGGTACCGTTTACGACACTACAGGAACAAAGCCCGTTCAGAATGCCCTAGCTATGGCGGTACGGATGAGAGATTCACTTTTATTAGGATTCACGCGATCAGATAAAAACGGTGAATTCGAATTAAAAGGTTTTCCAGCAGATACCTTTGCACTTACAATTGATCACCCAAACTTTGACGAAAAGGTGTATTACATCTTAGGACACGCTGAGAACAAAGAAATCGTGATTCCTTCGATTGTTATGCAGACGGAAATGCAGGATATTGAAGAAGTGGTGATCTACGCGTACAAAGATCCAATCTATTACAAAGGAGATACATTAGTATATGTTGCAGATTCATTTGCTACGCATGAAGGAGCTGTTGTTGAAGATTTATTAAAAAAACTACCAGGTCTTTCAGTCGATAAAGACGGAAAAATCACTTCTCAAGGAGAGCAGATTAGTAAAGTTCTTGTAGATGGGGATGAATTTTTTGGATCGGATGCAACAATCGCTACGAAGAATCTAGGAGCAGATGGAATCGCTGAAGTGCAAGTTTACGAGAAAGAAAACGAAGACGGAATAGGTGGTTCAGATGAAAAGATAAAAGTCCTCGATCTGAAATTGAAGGATGAAGCGAAGAAAGGCTATTTTGGACGAATAACAGGAGCTTCCGATTTTGCGCTCACCCCAATAGGAAGCACTAATGAGATCGGGACAAATCCATTCTATGAAGGAGAATTACTCTTGAATAAATTCAATGGATCTCAAAAGATATCAATCTTCGCGTTGGGTACGAATACACCGCGATCTAATTTTGGTTGGGGTGACATGAAGGAAAAACTCTGATACTCTGTAATCTTCTTTTTAATTTTAGAGAGCTCCATATCCAACACCTGTCTTCTCTCTTTTGCTTTTGCAATAACAGATGATGAATCAACACCACACTTTTTACAAGCT
>JAJRRH010000145.1 GCA_024279715.1 Bacteroidota bacterium | reverse complement strand
GTGACGTGGACGCTGACGGTGATGGTATCAACGATGATGGAGGTATAGACTTAAATGGTGATGGTATTGATGATGTATATTATTATGCCGCTCCTCTAGTTGATACTGACGGCGATGGTATTGAAGACGGATGTGATGCCGACATTAATGGTCCAGACGAAAATGGTGATGGACTAAGTGATCTGGCTTGGGACCCAACAGATACTGATAGCGATCTCTTACCGGATCATGTCGACCCTAATGATAATAATATTGATACTGATGGAGATGGAATAACTGATGGAGCCGATTACGATATTAACGGAAACGGAGTTCTTCTTAATGGTTGTGATTTTGATGGAGATGGAATCCATGATGTAGCTGATGCAGATGACGATGGAATGCTTGGAACCGATTCTGGAAACACAGATAATGACGGCGACGGAATCGATGCTAGATGGGATATGAGTGACATCGAATATGAAGGACAACAGATCAACTATATTGTCTCGCCGAATGGAGATGGAGTTAATGAAACACTTGTCATCCATGGAGTTCAAGTAATTGAAAGACACGAATTAATTATTTTCAACAGATATGGAGAACCTGTTTACGTAAACGTAGATTATAACAATGACTGGGCGGGACAAGTCAATCAAGATACAGTTCTTGGTACTGATATGCTTGGCGATGGCGTGTACTATTATACATTGGACGTAGGAAGCGGAAAAAATGTTGTTCGTGGTTATATCGAGATTAGAAAATAAGAGCTGACTTGTCGGTTGACAGGAAGAGAGCAAAAACGAAATAGACATTTATGAAAAAGAATATCATAATTTCACTCGGACTAATTGTTTGTGGGATATTTCATTCAGTAGTAGCGCAGCAAGATGCGCTGTTCACTCAGTACATTGATGCACAATTGTACGCGAATCCTGCTGAAGCAGGTTCTAATGATCATGTTACGATTGCAGGTATCCACAGACAACAATGGGCAGGTTTACAAGGAGCACCAATGACTTCGGGTCTCATGATTCATTCACCTTTGCATTATGAATCCGTAGCAGTCGGAATGGATATTTGGAATGACCGTTTAGGAACACTGAACAGAACGACCGTCGCTGCTAATTTCGCTTATCGATTCAAGTTCAAGAATAAAGGGAAATTTTCAGTTGGAATCAAGGGGCTAGCAGATTTTAATTTTTCGGACATTTCAACTTTGTCCAATGCAGAGAACGATATAAGAGCTCAAACGTTAGCAAATTCGATCACGCCTAATGTAGGAGTTGGAATTATGTATAGATCACCAAAATGGTTTATGGGGGTTGGAATACCGCGACTTTTGGAAAATAAAAATGCAGAAATCAATGGAGGTTACTCAAATGAAATGCAAGCCTATGTACTCGCAGGAGTCTTGATAAATATGAGTAATAAATGGGTATTCCGACCTACAACTCAAGTTCGGGCTTCAATAACCGCACCAATAAGTATAGATCTAACTGCTACCTTCATTGGATACGAAACACTTTATTTTGGGATTAATTATCGATACAACGCAAGTATTGGTTTCATTGCCCAATACCAATTAAATCCACAAATTAAACTGGGATATGCTTTCGATTTAGGAACTACAGCCTCTTTAAGAACAACTAATTTTGGATCGCACGAAGTAATGTTGGCCTACGATATGAATTACAAAAAATCATCCATTGCTTCACCGAGATTTTTCTAATTAAACAAGCTATGAAAATACACTATCCCATCATAGGAATCTGGACACTATTGGGTCTTATTGTTCAAGCTCAAGGCCCCATGAGTTCTTCAGTAGATAGCCCGAAGGGGCCGCAGAAAATTCGTTACACTATCGAAAAATCAACGCTTAGTTCTGATGATTATGTGGACTTTGGCGCATACACTAGTAATGGGAAATTATACTTTTTAAGTGATCGAAAAACTTGGCCAGTGTCATGGACAGACGACGACCAACAGCCATTTTTGGACCTTTTTGTAGTTGATCTTAAAACTGGTTTAAAGGCAGAATTCGCTGGCACTAAAATAAATGGAAAACTGAACGAAGGACCTATTTGTTTCTCAAAAGACGGTTCACGCGTTTATTATACGCGTGATTACGTCCCTAAGAATAGAGAAAAAACAGCCGACGGAGCTGTCAATCTCGCAATTTATACAGCAAAGGTTAAAGCCAATAAATGGGAAGATGAAAAGCAACTATCGATAAACAATATAGATTATTCGGTCGGACATCCTGTACTTAGTAACAATGGGAAATATTTGTATTTCAGTTCGAATAAACCTGGAGGTGAAGGTGGCACTGATATATATCGTGCTAAAGTACTGAGTGATGGAAATGTTGGTGAAATTGAATCGATTAATGGTGATGTAAACACAAAAGGGAATGAATTATTTCCATCTATCGGGAGTAAAGACGAATTGTACTTCTCGAGCAATGGACATGAGGGTTTGGGTGGATTGGACATATTCATGGCCATATATAAAGGGGATATATATAATAGAATTACGAATGTTGGGTATCCAGTAAATTCCGATAAAGATGATTTTGCCTACATACCCGGAGAAATGAACAAGGGGTATTTCTCATCTAACAGAGATAGTACTGATGATATATATAGTTTTGACCAGGTTGTACCATTCCGGTTCGTACCAATAATTTCTGGTGTTATTTCGCTCGAGGATGCTGCAACAAAAGGAGGTATTAATGTTGAGCTCCTTGACATGAATGAAAAAGTGATCAATACTCAAGTTAGTGATGAAAAGGGAAATTACTCCTTCGACTTGGCAGAGGAATCACAGTATACCGTTCGCTATACGTATGAAGGGTATGATCCTCAGAACATCAAAATTTCGACCCTTGGAGATGGTTTTGGTCTGTCCAATGATATCATTATGAAGAAGGATAATGGTGTCGTTATATCTTTGAATTTGTCAGCTTTAAAGACTGGACTTGCGGTGGAAGGTGCAACTGTTACCATGATCGACAATCTGAATAACAGACTATTTTTATCCCAACTTTCCGATCCAGCTGGATCCGTTTCGGAGCCAATGTTAAAACTGGAAGAGAACGACTCCATTGATTTAACGATAAAAATTGCGAAAGAAGGTTATTTAACAAAAGAAGTTCGTTTTCAGTATACCTTAAAAACGATGAACGATATTTCGCTCGACGACTTTTTTGGAAATGCACTGAAGATGAATCGTGTTGGAATAGAAACAGGAATCGATGCGAACTATTTGATCGATATTAACCCTATCTATTTCGATTCTGCGCGCTTCGCTATCTCGGAGGAGATTGGAAGAGAATTAGACAAAGTTGTGGCATTTATGAATGAAAATTCTTCTATGCAAATTAGAGTGAGAAATCATACAGATTCACGCGGAACAACAACTGATAATCAAATTGTATCCACGAAACGAGCGGATGCAGCGGTAAGCTATATTAAATCAAAAGGAATTGCCGGTAATCGTATTTCAGGAAGAGGGTTCGGAGAGAAGGAAATCATAAATCATTGTAGAGATGGCATGGATTGCTCGGAACGCGAGCATAGAGAGAACAATCGAATGGAATTTATTATTACGAAGAATTAGAAAGTCTTTGTTCTGCAGGGTCCCCATGAAGTCAATGTTGCACGTCCATCGAATTAACTGAGTCCGTTAAAAACACCTGAAAAGGTGTGTTACACGATGTAAAAGTACTTGAGAAGAAAGTGCAAAAATTGTAGAATAGACCTCCTAAAAAAGCACAAAAGAAAAAGGAAAGAAAACTGGAGAATTCAGTTTACACACTCTCTCAATTTGAAATAGTGTGTTTACTTTCAATTGGAATAAGTTCAGTGTTCTGGTCATTAAAGAATTTTATTCTAATATTCTCTTTTTTAGCAAGCGTAAAAACTCTCCAAACAATATGCTCTTTTAATCTGAAATCAATCGGATAAGAATTACTATCGATACTATCAATGTATATAGCTAAGTTGTAATCAGAGCTTACCACTGGTTCGCTGTCAATATAGAATTTATGTTGATTACTGCTTAAATACTCAACACCCAGCCTTTTCAGTAATAAACATTCTCCAGTGGAGCTTTCAATTATCGGCATCCTATTTTCGCTTTAGTAACATCTCTTACTTCTAAAGTAATCCCTTTTTTCTAATACCCGTTTCTCCACAGGCTCCCACACACTATCTGCTCCTCTATATCTGCTTGAATCCGATATATACAACTGCATGTTTTTGCTTAGAGGGTACTGAATTTGCAAATTTCCGAGAACTTTTCTTCAATAACGGGACTTATCTATATTACTAGTTTTGTAACCTCTACAATTGACCAGTGACAAGAGCAAGAATATGTAATGTTATCCGCTCTTTCAATATTTTTAGCTGAATTCAACTCACTAATGCAACTTCTGAGTTAAACAATAATTTTTCCATTACGAATATAGGAGTTTCATACTTATGTCTCTTTCTTGGTCGGGTGTTTAACTTGTTTTCAATTTCGGCAATTCTTTG
>JAJRRH010000144.1 GCA_024279715.1 Bacteroidota bacterium | reverse complement strand
GTAATCTCCTTCACTTAGTTTTTGCTTATGCTCCTTATCCCAATACATAGTTTCTATTTGGGCTGAAAGAAGGAACGGAAGGAGTAAAAACAAGCTCAACCCAAGTGATTTACTCCTATTAGCAACTAGTGATTTCATATTCTTATCATTTTTGTCAAAATTATAACAGTATTGGGTACGAATTATTACTCAAAAAGAAAACTTATTAGCTTTAACTTCTAATAAAAAATTCAGTGAAATCGAATGTCGGCATGAATAATTCCAGATTGTTGCATACATAAAAGGCAGAGTAAAACGCCATTTTCAACAAAAGACCATCTTTCACTGACCTTTTTGTTGTCCCACTAGGGCTTACTTCGACAAGCTCAGCATAAACTTCTTTCCCTATCGGAACAAAAAAAGGTCAGCTTTCGCTGACCTTTTTGTTGTCCCACTAGGGCTCGAACCTAGACTCTCCTATACCAAAAACAGACGTGTTGCCAGTTACACCATGGGACAATATCCTTTTTAAAAGGAATGCAAAGATATTCAATCTTTTTTTTCTTGAAACTATTTTTACGCTTTTTTTTCTTAAAAATTAATACTTAGGATTTATTCACGCTACAATTAAGATTATTTAAGATTTAATAAATCAGATGCCTATAAATAATTACTATTTTCGTCACTATAAAAAATAGCCTGTAATCGGATGAACTATAAAAAAATGAATGTATGGCTGGGGTGGATTCTATTCCTAATCGCCTCTGTCACGTACCTTAGCACTATTGAGCCTACTACGAGTTTTTGGGATTGCGGTGAATTTATTGCTACTTCCTATAAACTAGAAGTAGGACATCCGCCAGGCGCTCCGCTATTTATGCTTATTGCAAGGTTGTTTTCTATTGTAGGCGAAGCTATAGGAGGAACAGAATCTATTGCCATATCTGTCAATATATTATCAGCCCTTTGTAGTGCTTTTACTATTCTATTTTTATTCTGGACTATTACAGCTTTTACTAAAAAAATGGCTCTTAGAGGGGGCGGCACTACGCTTGACAATGGAAAGATTGTTGCTATATTAGGTAGCGGCTTGGTAGGTGCTTTGGCATATACTTTTTCGGATTCATTTTGGTTTTCAGCGGTTGAAGGTGAGGTCTATGCGATGTCATCATTTTTTACAGCCATTGTATTTTGGGCTATCATGAAATGGGATGGAGAGTCCAAGACAAATAATAACTATCGTTGGATCGTCCTTATCGCTTATTTAATGGGGCTATCTATAGGTGTTCATTTACTAAACTTACTGGCTATTCCAGCCATGGCATATGTTGTGTATTTCAAGAATTTCAAAGAGACTAATCTAAAAGGATTTGTACTCACAGGACTTATTTCTATGGTAATCCTCGCATTTATTCAAGTGGGCGTAATTCCTGGAACGGTTAAACTACTTTCTCGATTCGAAATGTTCTTTGTCAATAAACTTGGGATGAATTTCTACTCAGGTGTATTCGTCTTCTTTGGAGCCGTGATTGCTTTCTTTGCTTTTTTAATTTCCTATTCTAGAAAAAAAGGCAAACCCATTCTACACATGGCGACTTTATCGGTATTAGTAATGCTGATAGGATACTCTTCCTTTACGATGATTACCATCCGATCGCTTGCTAATCCACCTATGGATGAGAATAATCCTGAGAATGTCTTTTCTATGCTTTCGTACCTTAATAGAGAGCAATATGGTGACCGACCACTATTATATGGCCCATATTGGATGGCTCCCCCTAAATATAAAAACCAAGCGGTCGTTCGAGAAGACGGTGAACCAATGTACATCCGATCATTTAGCGTTGCTAAATCTGGAAAAACCATAAAAACTTTCAACAATGAGTATGCAGCTAATCAATTCATAAAGAACAACAAAGGTGAGTTTGACATTAAGCAAGAGTATATTGTTTCTGACCCAAAAAAGGGAACCAAAATCGTATATGACGACAAGTATAAGGCTTTTCTCCCTAGGATGTATAGTAGTCAACCAAACCATATAAGAGAATATATAAAGTGGAGTGGATTTACTCCCAAATACAATCAAGACAGGCGAATAATAAATAAGCCATCTGCAGCTGAAGACCTACGATTTATGGCTCGATTTCAGTTTAACTGGCTCTATTGGCGATATTTTATGTGGAATTTTTCGGGTCGCCAAAATGACACGCAAGGCCATGGAAATATACTAGATGGCAACTGGCTTTCTGGTATCAACAAAATAGATAATCAAAGACTGGGAAATCAAGATCATCTGCCTGCTAGCTTTACTGAGAATAGGGGGTATAATAAATTCTACATGATTCCTTTATTAATTGGTTTGATTGGATTTGTATTTCAATTACAACAAGATAAAAAAAGTTGGTGGGTATTATTTCTACTATTTTTCTTCGCCGGTATTGCTATTATGATTTACCTAAATTCATACCCCTATCAACCTAGAGAAAGGGACTATGCATTTGTAGGGTCATTCTACGCTTTTGCTATGTGGATTGGCTTGGGGGTATATGCTATTTTTGATTTTGCTAGAGATTTTTCAAGAGAAAATTTCTTTGCTGCTGCAGGAGTAAGTATTGGATCTGGGCTAATTCTATTAATTATTGAGAACCTTACCGGCTCTGAGCATACAATTTCTTTTTCGATATTATTTCTAGCCATTTCGGCTTCTATTATAATGGCCGTCATGAAGTTTGGTCTGGGTGGCACCAAAGGGCCTTTGAAGGCTTATTTTGCAGTTGCAATTGGTCTTGTAGCGCCATTTTTAATGGCATTTGAAGGATGGGATGACCATGACAGATCACTTAGAAAGACAGGGGTTGATTTTGCAAAAAATTATCTTGAATCATGCGAACCAAATGCCATCATTTTTACCAATGGAGATAATGATACTTTCCCATTATGGTATGCACAGGAGGTAGAAGGAATACGCACCGACATAAGAGTGGTCAATCTTAGCCTATTGAACACTGATTGGTATGTTGATCAATGCAAGAGAAAAGCTTATGACTCTGATCCTGTGCCTTTTTCAATGGAAGAACCCGACTATAGACAGGGAACTCGCGATGCTGTATACGTCAACAAACAAAGTAAAGACACGCTAGATGTACGAGAGGCTATTAAGCATATCATCCAAAGCGACAGACAAAGAACGCCATATGGAGACTTCAGGGTATTGATGAGCAATAAACTAAGGCTACCTATTGACAAACAAATGTTGTTAGACAAAGGAATAGTAAAGCCTGAGGATGCAGATAAAATAGTGGATGAAATTGTATGGAAGATTGATGGTAACATGATCTACAAAAACAATCTGATGATGCTAGATTTATTGGCCAGCTTCAATTGGGAGAGACCTATTTACTATGCGGTCACTACAGGGCCTGATTCCTATATCAATCTTGATCCATATTTTGAACTCACCGGACTTGCATATAAACTGACTCCTTTTAAGCATAAACAAGGCAAGAACACGATGATACTTGGTGGAATTGACACGGAAACTATGTATGACAATGTGATGAATAAATTCTCTTGGGGAAATATGGACAAGGAAACAATCTATATGGATGAGAACAACCGAAGAATGACGAACAACCTCCGTATTCAGATGTCCAACCTAGCAGAACAATTGATTATTGAAGAAAAAAATGACAAAGCAAAACAGATATTGGATAAAACGATGGAAGTAATGCCACCTCGTAATGTCCCGTTAAATCGATTTATCATTCCTATTGTTAATTCCTATGCAACTATAGGAGATAATGAAAGGGCGGTAGAATTAGCGACTGAACTTTTGAAGGTCAATCAAGAAAAAATGGATTACTATAGTAGTTTAAATCCTAAATTCTTAAGCAAGATCAAACAAGAAGTAGATATTTCAGCCTTTGTAGCGCAGACTTTTGACATGATGGTCACCGGTGGTGATTTAACAGGAGTTTCTGAAGATTTTAAGGAGTCTACCAAGTATATCATGTCACAATATCGAACCATTGACGAAGACATCAAGAGGTATAATATTGAGCAGAAAAAATTAAAAGGAAGAAAAGGTAGGGGAAGAAAAGGGAAAAGATAATAAATTGTGTATTGGGTCAAAACTCCATGGATTATAAAAAAGCTTCTACCCAGGTTAGTATGGAATAAGCCATCCAAGCAAAAAATAGTCTATCTAACTTTTGATGATGGGCCGCACCCTGAGGTGACCATTGAATTATTGGACATTCTGAAAACTCAGCAAATAAAAGCTTCCTTTTTCTGTTTAGGGTCGAATGCTGAAAAGCATCCTAAAATCATAGACCGTATACGAAACAATGGTCACTTCATTGGTAATCATGGATGGAAACATCTTGATGGCTGGAAGGTGTCACACAAAGACTATCTGGCTAACATAAATAGGGGAGGCAGTTCCACTAATTTAAAAACTTTCCGTCCACCTTATGGACGTATTCCATTTTCTTTACTACGTAGAATTAGCAGAAATTATAATGTTGTCATGTGGGACATTTTGAGCGGAGATTTTGATGCTAAAATCAGTCCTGAAAGATGTTTAAACAATGTAGTGTCAAACGTAACACCTGGATCTATCATTGTATTTCATGACAATGAAAAATCTGCGAACACTATGCTGCAAGTTATTCCAAAATTGATTGAAGAATTATCTAAACAATCCTATCGTTTCGAAATATTGGATTAGAATTTTCTTGGGTAAACTATTCTACGACGCATATCTCTGAAAATATACGAAGCAGTCACCTCGTGCGATCCAAGATTTGTCTGTATCAATCTATTTGTAGATACATCAAATGAATAACCCAAACGTGTTCTAGTGCTAACTCTGTACTGGAACATTGCACCTACTACCTCTTTGTAATTATAGAAAGCACCAATCTTCATCAAGTCTCCATAAAGAAAATTAAGATTCCCTCCAATTGATAATGGTGCATTGGCAGTAGCTTTTACAAGCAAGGCCGGCTGTATATCAAAGAAATAATTAAGTTTATAATTTCTTCCACCCATTAAAAATAGCGTCGGTTCTGTTCGACCAGATTCAGAAGCTCTTTCTACGTTTGGATCTCCAATATTTGACCGCATTATACGAGGCACTGACACTCCAAGAAACATCTTAGGTGTGTGGTAGTACAATCCAAATCCAGCGTTGGGTACAAATACACTTTCTGGATTTTCATATAGCAATCCGTCTGCTACAATTTGTTCGTATTGCTCCGAACCAATGATTAAATTTGTGAAATCAGCCTGCAGTACGCCTGCATACCCTTGAAGCCCCATACTGAGTATTCGTTTTGGTGCTAGATTAAACCTATAGGCAAAGGTACCTGTCACTCCTATTTCACTTGTAGGGCCTATTTTATCACGCATAATGCTTCCTCCAAAAGCAATCTTCTTGTTGTTTTCTAATGCCATATCAAAAGTAATGACATCGGTCATAGGTGCACCTTCAAAGCCTATCCACTGACTACGGTGTGTGAAATTAATACTCTGCAATTCACGATAACCTGTATAACCTGGGTTTATCACCATAGTATTCATCACGAATTGAGATATCATCGCCTCTTGCTGCGCATAGGTATCACTGATTATCATGGTGATAAGTAATACAAGTGTGAATATCTTTGTTTTCATTAGCTACTTTTTTTGTTTGAATTACCCAGTGGGCACGGTCAAACGACATTTTAGTATATCGCTAACTAATACGTGAAGAAACTAAAATAGGTTACATTCTCAGATAATAAAACTTAATATTGTTGATTATCTATCACTTACGTTGTAAGCTGAGAAAAGGACTATTACGATCCAAAAAAAATCACTCTTTCGTATTGATCTCAAGCTTCAAGCTGAGTTCTTTTAATTGTTCATTATCTATAGGTGCAGGTGCGTCAATCATCACATCCCTACCCGAGTTGTTTTTTGGAAAAGCGATAAAATCTCTAATACTATCTGAACCACCAAACAACGAACATAGTCTATCAAATCCAAAAGCAAGCCCCCCATGCGGTGGCGCCCCATATTCAAAGGCATTGAGCAAGAACCCAAATTGAGCTTCTGCCTCTTCCGTAGTAAAACCTAATAGATCAAACATTCGGGACTGAAGTTCACGGTCATGAATACGAATTGATCCACCACCTACTTCCACGCCATTGATAGCTAAATCATATGCATTGGCACGAACTGCTCCAGGATTATCGTCAATTAGGCTAAGGTCTTCAGGTTTAGGAGAAGTGAATGGATGATGCATAGCGTGATATCTTTTAGAATCCTCATCCCACTCTAATAATGGGAAATCAAGTACCCACAACGGTTTGAATACATTAACATCCATCAATCCCAATTCAGAAGCCATGTGTAATCTCAATTCGTTCATTTGCTTACGAGTACTATCGAGTCCGCCTGATAATAATAGTATCAAATCTCCTGACTTAGCTCCCGTATGTGCTGCCCATTGTGCCAAATCTTCTTGGGTATAGAATTTATCCACTGAGGATTTAAAGCTACCATCTTCATTACATCGACAATAAACCATGCCGAGGGCACCAACTTGAGGGCGCTTCACCCATTTAATCACAGCGTCTATCTGTTTTCGGGTATATGTATTTGCTCCTGGGGCTACTATTCCAATAACTGCCTCTGATGAATTAAATACGTTAAAGTCCTTATGTTGAGTGACAGTATTCATATCTACAAACTCCATATCAAATCTGATATCGGGCTTATCAGACCCATATCTTCTCATGGCTTCGTCGTAGGACATGCGAGGAAATTGTTCATCAAATTGAACATTCTTAACTTTATCGAAGAGGTGTTTGATAAGACCTTCGAATGTGTTTAGTATATCTTCTTGCTCCACGAAAGACATCTCACAATCAATCTGAGTGAATTCAGGTTGACGATCCGCTCTTAAATCTTCATCTCGAAAACATTTTACGATCTGGTAGTACTTGTCATATCCCGACACCATCAATAATTGCTTAAATGTTTGTGGCGATTGAGGCAAGGCATAAAACTGTCCTTCATTCATTCTACTTGGCACTACAAAATCTCTTGCCCCTTCAGGCGTTGATTTGATTAAATATGGGGTCTCTATTTCAAAGAATCCAATCTCATCAAGATATTTTCTCGACTCTATCGACATCCTATGTCGCAAATGAAGATTCTTCATCACTGGACGACGACGCAGGTCAAGGTATCGATACTTCATTCTTATATCTTCTCCTCCATCCGTTTCATCTTCAATAGTGAATGGTGGAGTTTTACTCTTATTAAGCACTTTTAAGACATCTACAGTAATTTCAACTTCCCCTGTAGTCATGTTTTTATTTTTGCTAGATCGTTCAGTAACAACACCTTCTACTTGAATTACAAATTCACGACCCAGCTTACGAGCACGATTACATAATTCCGCATTCACTTCCATGTTAAATACAAGCTGAGTGATTCCATATCTATCTCTGAGATCGATAAACGTCATACCCCCTAGGTCTCTTGACTTCTGAAGCCATCCGCTAAGTGTTACTGTTGTTCCAACATTTTCAATTCTTAGTTCTCCACACGTATGACTTCTGTACATATTTTTTTTTTTATAAACGTCGGCAAATTTACTAAATTTGAGGACATCAAAAAAGGTATGATAGAAATATACTCTGACGAATATTTTATGAGGCAAGCATTGCTCCAAGCTGAGCTAGCGCGAGAGAAAGACGAAGTTCCAGTAGGTGCTGTCATCGTGTGTGACAAAAAGATTATTGCTCGGGCGCACAATCTTACCAATCGACTAAACGATGTTACTGCCCATGCGGAGATGCAAGCCTTTACTTCAGCAGCTGAATATTTGGGTGGGAAATATCTAAACAAATGCACTCTATATGTAACACTAGAACCATGTATTATGTGTGCAGGGGCTGCGTACTGGACACGAATAGCCAAAGTCGTTTATGGTGCTTCTGATCCAAATAGAGGATATGCTCGAATAGAAACCAATTTACTTCACCCTAAGACCAAGATACTTCACGGGATTATGCAAAAGGAATGTAGCGCTATTCTGCTAGATTTTTTTCAAAAGAAAAGAATGGACTAGCAAACCTTCTCTAATGAAGAATAACTATAGCACGCAGGATGTTTGTCAATAGGAACTATTGTCTTAACTTTGCACTATAATTTTTAAATACAAAAGAATGTACCCACCAGATTTAGTAAAACCAATGGCAGACGAACTTGTCAACGCAGGATTCACATCATTACATAGTGCCCAAGATGTGGATGAAGCTATTAAGAACTCTCAAGGAATACACTTACTGGTTGTCAATTCAGTATGTGGCTGTGCCGCAGGATCATTGAGACCAGGAGTTGTATTATCATTAAATACAGACACTGTTCCTCAATCATTAACTACTGTATTTGCAGGCGTTGACAAGGAGGCAACAGAGCGAGCGAGACAATATATGTTACCTTACCCTCCTTCTTCTCCTTCTATTGCTATCTTTAAAGATGGCAAACTTGTACATATGGTAGAACGTCATAATATTGAAGGTAATTCAGCCGAAACAATTGCAGACCATCTAAAATCTACATATACTGAATTTCAATAGATTAATAATTTTGATAAAAATGAAGGCTTTGCTCTATTCGGGTAAAGCCTTTTTTTATTTACCGCCGTCAATAACTTTAGGCACTTTAAAATAGTAACTGTCTTTATCGGGGGCATTCTTTAAACCTTCTTCTTGGCTCACACCTTCATGAGGTATGTCGTCACGAAGATTATTCAGCCCATCTGTAAGGTGAATTAACGGAGCAACGTTATCCGTATTTATCTCATTTAGGGTACCGACAAAATCCAACATCTGATTCAATTCGTCGAGTATATCCTTCTTGTCTTCAGTATTAAACTCTAATTTACTTAGAAATGCTAAGTGATCTACCGTTTTCTCATCTATCTTCATATCCTATTCAATAATCCTTGGTGGCGAAATTACTCCATTTTTTTGGAATAACCTTCTTTGACTAATGGCGCATTAATAACTTCATACACTTTATCACGCAACGGAGCGATATCCATCAAATCCATTCCCTGCGTATAGATGGGGTCATGTACAATGGCCCGACACCGTCCTGGACTAGCTTTGGCAAAAAAACGAACTGGATCACCATCCATTCTTTTCCAATTATCCATAAAAGTGATTGGAAGTATTGGAATATTAAGTTCAACCGCCATTTTAAAAGCACCATTTTTAAAAGGCTTGAGCTGAGGCGTATTGGGAGGAATAATTCCTTCAGGAAATATTGCTATTGAGATGCCATCCTTCAATGCCTGTTTAGATAACTCCAATGATTCTCTCGCACTTTTGGCATTCTCTCGATCTATGGGAATATCCATGCCTTTTCTAAAAAAAACTCCAATCATAGGCCATTTTAATAGTTCTTTTTTACCAATAAACTTAAAATAGTACTTACCCACTACTTTGTACGCAAACAAAATATCGAGATAAGATTGGTGGTTCATGCAAATAATATAAGGCTCATCTTTAACTTTCTCTCTGCCCTCTACATCAAATAAAATAACTCCTACGGCATTCAATACTGCTACCCATACTACCCTCACTTTAAACGCCTTTGGGTGTAATTCAGGTTTTCTAAGATAGAAATATACGATCGGATAAAACACGAGATACAGAATCAAAAACCACAGCACATAATAAATCTTATACAAGTTACTCAGTATGGCTTTAATTACTTTCATTCTCATTTTTGGTATGAACAAATCTAGTAATATTTACTTATGGTTGCAATAACAAATACAATCTTAAGCATTATCAAATTTAAGTAATCAATAAAAAGCACCAACTCATTGATGGTATTAACAGTTATTCATACATTCGCAAGTTAAATCAACAAACATATGCCAAGAATATTAACTGGAGTCCAAAGTACTGGTACACCGCATTTAGGAAATCTACTTGGGGCGATTATCCCTGCCATCGAAATGGCGAATGAGAGTACAAATGAATCCTTTTTATTCATTGCCGACCTGCACTCACTCACTCAGTTAAAGGATGGCGAGGTCGTTAGAAACAATACCTATGAGGTGGCTGCCGTATGGTTGGCTTTTGGTCTAGATCCGAAAAACACCGTATTTTATCGCCAGAGCGATGTGCCTCAAGTATCTGAGTTGAGTTGGTATTTAAGCTGCTTTTATCCGTATCAGCGTCTTACTTTAGCCCATTCCTTCAAAGATAAATCGGATAGATTACAAGATGTAAATGCTGGGTTATTTACGTATCCGATGCTGATGGCTGCTGACATATTACTGTATGATGCGGAAGTTGTTCCAGTTGGAAAAGATCAATCTCAGCATCTTGAAATGACAAGAAAAGTAGCCGCTACTTTTAATCACACGATGGGTGAAACCTTCGTTATTCCTGAAGTAAAGCTTCAAGAGAACACACAACTTGTTCCAGGCACTGATGGTCAAAAGATGAGTAAATCTCGTAACAACTTTATCAATATCTTTTTGCCAGACAAAAAACTACGCAAGCAAATAATGACAATACAGTCAGATAGCAAAACGCTTGAAGAACCCAAGGATCCAGATAGTTGTAATATCTTCGCGCTATACGAACTTCTTGCGAGTGAAGAAGAGATAGTTTTAATGCGAAAAAACTACACCGAAGGAGGCTATGGCTATGGTCATGCCAAACAAGCATTATATGAGTTGATAATCAATAAATATAGTGCAGAACGCAAGCGATTTAATGACTTAATTGAACACAAGACAGAATTAGACAAAATACTCAAAGAAGGTGCCGCTAAAGCAATGAAAGTAGCAAACGACACACTCCACAGAGTAAGAATTAAACTAGGCTTCGAACCCCTATAACAAACAAACATAATGATAACAGGATATACCCACATGCACTCAGCCCTACGATGGGTCATATTAATAACTTTAATATTCGCTGTACTAAAACATTTTTTGGGAAAAAAAGATGGACGAAATTATTCGCCATTAGACAAAAGAATGGCTTTGATACCTCTCATTCTTGCACATATACAATTATTGGTGGGTCTGGTTTTATATTTTGGAAAGGGCTATAATAAATTTGTTGAAAACACAATGACCAATGCAGTGAGTCGGTTTTGGGCAGTAGAGCATATTGGCGGTATGATATTAGCCGTAATATTAATCACAATTGGGTTTAGCAAAGCCAAAAAGATTGCAGATAATAAAAAGCGTTTTAGCAAAATATTCGTCTTTTATCTAATAGCATTGATTCTTATGCTAGTAAGTATTCCTTGGCCTTTTAGAGCTGGATTTGAACACCTAGGATGGTTCTAAATGAGTAAGAAAAAGGAAGATATAATAACAGAACGAGTTGTTCTAGTCGGAGTTATAACGCAAGAACAGAACGAAGAACGTGCGAAAGAGTATTTGGACGAGCTGGAGTTTCTTGCACTTACTGCAGGTGGCGAAACGATCCGAAGATTTCATCAGCGACTTACCAAACCCGATAGAACAACTTTTATCGGAAGCGGAAAACTACAGGAAGTCAAAGAATTCGTCGTAGAAAACAAGATTGATATTGTAATCTTTGATGATGAGTTATCAGCCACGCAATTACGGAATATAGAGAAGGTGCTAGAAGTGAAAGTTCTTGATCGAAGTAATTTGATTCTAGATATATTTGCTAGTAGAGCCCGAACAGCTCATGCAAAAACCCAAGTAGAATTAGCTCAATACCAATACTTATTGCCTCGACTTACTCGTATGTGGACACATTTAGAGAGACAGAAAGGGGGTATCGGTATGCGTGGGCCTGGAGAGACTCAAATCGAAACGGATAGGCGAATTATCAAAGACAAGATTAGTCTTTTGAAAAAAAAGCTCACCAAGATTGACAAGCAGATGGCTACACAACGTGGCAATAGAGGAAAAACTGTGAGAGTTGCTTTGGTAGGATATACCAATGTGGGAAAATCAACCATCATGAATCTACTGTGCAAGACCGATGTTTTCGCTGAGAATAAATTGTTTGCGACTTTAGATACTACCGTTAGGAAGATAAGCATCAAAAATGTACCTTTCTTACTTTCAGATACGGTAGGTTTTATTCGTAAATTACCTACTCAATTGATTGAGTCTTTTAAATCAACTCTGGATGAAGTTCGTGAAGCAGACATTCTCCTTCACATACTCGACATAGCTCATGAAGGATTTGAAGATCAGTATAATGTCGTAAGTAACACGCTGAAAGACATCAAAGCTTTAGACAAGCCTTCGATAGTTATTTTTAATAAAATTGACGCCTATGAGGCACAACAAAGCGATCTTATTCCTAAGGAACATAAAGACCACTTTCTTGATGAGCTTAAGAAGACTTGGATGTCCAAAATAGGCAATCAAAACGTCATCTTTCTTTCAGCAATCGAACGTACCAATCTTGAAGAGCTTAGGGATGTGCTTTATGAGCAAGTGGTGATTATCCATAAAGATAGATTTCCTTACAATAGTTTCTACTATTAATCATAGGCGGTCAGATAGTTTTATAACTATCTTTATCTTTCTAAACAAGAATAGAACATGGCATTAGAAGATACTTTCAAAGATGGAGAAAAAATAAGTCCCGTACTCAATGATGGGATTAAGAATTTTCTTATCGATATCGATGGCACAATCACAGATGACATCCCAAATGAAGAACCAGAGAGAATGGCAACTTGCAAGCCCTATGAAGATGCATTGGACATCTGCAACAAATGGCATGATGAAGGTCATATCATTACTTTTTTTACCTCACGTACGGAGGCTCATCGAGAAGTTACTGAAAAATGGTTGAAAAAAAATGGATTCAAATATCACGGAATTCTTTTTGGCAAACCTAGAGGTGGCAATTATCATTGGATAGACAATCACATTGTAAAGGCCACTAGATTCAATGGGAAATTTACGGATCTTATCGAAAAAAATAAGACAATTGAAGTATTCAAAAGATAAAGAAATAGTGTCGTCACCGTTTGTAGATATATAATGCTTCTGTTTTACACCGACCATATCACTCCCCGCCTACAATGGACACTGGATGTATTCCTAAATAAAATTGTGGGTGTTCATTTTGAGTTGACGGATAATAAAGAGAAATTTCTCTCATCTAATGAGAATACTTTATGCTATTCTAAAGAACCTATAGGTACAGCTACACATATCATTTCGCATTCTCTACTTTTCGAAAACACTATCCATGCGCAACAAATCTCCGTTCTTGTGGATAGACATTTTTCTTTTTTTGAAACTTCTGACGATTTCCTTCAATTTGATTTTTTGGCTGCTTCATTTTATCTGTTGTCAAGATATGAGGAGTATCTTCCACATGAAAAAGACACACACGGTAGATTTTGTTTTAGAAATAGCCTAGCCCATAAATATGGATTTGTAGACCAACCACTGGTCGATCAATGGGCCGAATTAGTACAGAACAAACTTAAATCGGTGTTTCCAAAAATACGATTTAAACAAAAGGAATTTTCTATTCTTCCCACAATGGATATTGATGTAGCCTATGCTTATAGAGGAAGGTCGATGGCAAGAAACATGCGGTCACTCGCTAAGGATATAGTCACTGGAGACAAAGAAAGATTAAGTGAGCGAAAACGAGTAAAAGATGGTGCGAAAGACCCATTTGATAACTACGAAGAATACGACATACTGCTAGAAAAACATGGACTTAAAGGGCTTTATTTTTTTCTATTAGGGGATTATGGTCCCTATGATAAAAATCTTCATTTTAAGAATAAAGATCTTATACAATTAATCAAACGATACCATAAAAACGCGGGATCTCATCTATCCTATTCGTCGCATGAATCGCTTGAAAAAATGAAAGTTGAAAAAAATAGACTAGAAAATATAGTAGACCGTTCTATTTTTCGAAATAGATTTCATTATTTAAAATTTTCTCTTCCAAAAAGTTATCAGAAGCTGGTATCATTAGGATATACTGAGGATTATTCGATGGCGTACCCTGAGAAACCAGGATTCAGAGCAGGGACTTGTACACCATATCCATACTATGATTTGGAGAATGAAAGAGGCACCGACTTAATCATTTACCCCACAATAGTGATGGATGCAAGCTGTCAAGATTACTTAAAACTAAATCCGGATCAGGCTTTTGAAACGATTTCTACCTTGATTGATAATACGAAAAAGGTAAATGGTCTTTTTATTATTCTATGGCACAATGAATCGCTAAGCGACATTGGTAAATGGAAAGGGTGGAAAAATATCTTAGCAAAGAGCCTTGAATATGCTAGCTCTAAGTAGCGCAAATACCTGAACATACTAAGCATTATTCATTATCTTTGACCTAATACAAAACAATTGTCATGATAACCGATTTGAGTTCAGAATATTCGATACTTTCAGATTACATCGCTGAATTAAGAAATGTAGAGATACAAAATGATCCTTTGAGATTTCGAAAAAATCTCAGCAGAATAGGTGCCTTGATTGGATACGAGATAAGCAAAGAACTCAACCATTTTAAAAAAGACATCACCACACCTATGGGAGTAGCACCGAGTCTACTACTTGGCAAGCAACCTGTCATTGCATCAATACTCCGTGCTGGTCTTACGATGCACAATGGCATGCTCGACACCTTTGATAGGGCAGAGAATGCCTTTATCTCAGCTTTTCGCAAGCCTCATGGTGAAGGAGATAAGATAGAGGTAGAAGTGGAATATGTGGCTTCTCCTTCTATAGATAATAAGACCTTGATATTAACAGACCCAATGCTCGCAACTGGCAGTTCGGTAATTCTAGCATACGAAGCTTTATTAACAAAAGGTCTGCCATCAGAGATACATGTGGTATGCGCGATAGCAGCAAAAGCGGGTGTGGAGAAAGTTAAGAATTATCTTCCCGATGGCACGCATATATGGTGTGGTGCGATAGACGATGAATTAGACAATAATTCATATATCATTCCAGGACTAGGTGATGCCGGTGACTTAGCGTATGGCGTAAAATTGTAATATGAAAACTGGTGAGCTAATCGGCTGGTTATTCTTATCCATTGTGAAATTTTTTTTCACCCCTTCACTTATGATTGGCGCTGGCAATAACTTTTTGTCTAGCTGGATTATTTCATCAATAGGCGCTTCTCTCGGCTTTGTGTTCTTCTATTATTTGGGACACTATCTCTTTGGTTATTTCAACAAAAACAGAAAAAGAAAGAACCCCACAAAGAAAAAAATCAAACGACTGCGATTTATAATGAAGAGGGGACCAATTGGTCTTTTCATTCTTACACCAATTCTTTCGGTACCAATTGTTGCGATTATCGCATCAAGGTTTTTTGCTCACCATAAAGTAATTGTTCCGAAATTTATTCTTGGATTTTTTATATGGGCGTTGATTCTAACCTCTTTCTCTTATCTTGTAAAAACTAATATATGACCAATAAATACAAGCATATTTTTTTTGACCTCGATCGTACTTTATGGGATTTTGAAACAAATTCTAAACTTGCGCTGCTTGAATTATTCAATAATCATAGTATAGATGCCAGAAGTGGCAAGCCCTTTGATAAATTCTACAAGACTTATAAGTCCGTCAACGAATTTTATTGGAGACAATATAGAAAGGGGGATCTAAAAAAAGAGGTGCTCCGTAGTATTCGATTTACACGTACCCTTGAGTCATTAGGTATTAAGGATGTTCAGCTCGGAAGTGTGTTAGGGGAAGAGTATATTCAAATAAGCCCCTATAAAACAACCTTATTCCCCAATACTCTAGAGACACTAAACCATCTAAAAAACAATGGATACAAGATGCATATCATCACGAATGGATTCAAAGAGGTGCAGTATATAAAACTTGATGAAAGTGGATTAGCTAAGTATTTTGATGTAATAATCATCTCAGAAGAATTTGGCAAAAACAAGCCCCACCCTTCGATATTTAACCATGCTATGGAACGAGCAGGTTCGGAATTTGAATCGAGTCTCATGATTGGTGATAGTATTGAAGCAGATCTTCTTGGTGCTAGAGGAGTAGGAATGGATCAGGTGTTTTTCAATCCCAATTCGGTAAGCCATGACTACACTTTTACCCATGAAATTAAAGATCTCGAAGAGCTTAAGGCTTTTTTATAGAAATGCTTTGCCTTGGCTTTGCCGAATCTTGATTTGGTGAAGCAAATATTCGATTTCATAAACACCCATTAAAAAAAGTTTAGTAAACTACTATCCGTGACCCGAGTGTAACGAACAGATGAATTCAGAAATATGAAAATAACCTATATGAATAATAATGTGGGCAAGCCTATTAAACCCATAAAAAAAAACGCCATAAACACAAGGTTTACGACGTTTCAAATTTCATATTAAGTTGGACTACATAATCCCCAACTTCTTTTTCACAAGTACACTGACATCTTCTCCAGCTTTGTAAAGGATAGTACCAGTACTAATATCAAAGATATACGCAAATCCATTTTCAGCACCTACCTCATCGATGGCTTTTTGCACATCTTGAAGCATTGGCTGCAGTAGATCTTCTTGCTTTTTTGCTAAATCTTGTTCCGCACTGATCTGATAGTTCTGAATTCTAGATTCAAGCCCTATGATTTCATTTTTCAATGCCTCTATAGTAGATGGTGGGGTGTCCGCTGCCAAACTTTGGTATTCTCCTACCTTGGCTTCATAAGTTTTGGACATATCCATTAGGCTAGCCTCCAACTTAGTCTTCAGAGCTTCCATCTCTTTCTCCGCAGCGACACGTCCTGGCATAGCCATAAGTATCTCCTGGCTATTGATGTGCCCAAGTTTTACTGGCACCTCTTGTGCGTTAGAAGCACCTATTGATAGGACTAAGCCTAAACATATAATTAGTAGTTTTTTCATCTTTTGTTGAAATTGTTTTTATAATTAATTATTATCTTTTATCTATTGGTGAAGTTTTTACATCTTCTTTTACGTCAGTGGGTGAATCACTTTTAGTATCAGAAGACCCACTTGATTTCTTTTTATTCTCTCCTGGTCTTATTCCCATTTTACGTAAAATTTTATCACTCTTATCCACTTTGGCATTGGCATATAGCACCCCTGACTCAGAGGATTTATCAAGGACAGCCATAAATCCATTTTCTAGTGCATATTCTCTAACGGCATCCCATATTCTTTCTTGAATAGGTAGTATGAGTTCTTGACGTTTCTTAAAGAGATCACCATCTACACCGAATCGTTGTTTTTGTAAAGCTTTTGCCTCACGCTCTTTGTTCATTATTTCTTCTTCTCGCTCGGCTTTCATTTCATCTGTGATAAGCACTTGTTCTGCAACATACGCTTTATACATACGTTCGATGACGTCGTATCTATCCGATATTTCCTTTTGCCACTTGAGGGATACAGCATCGATTTCTTCTTGTGCAGCGGAATATTCAGGCATATTCTCAAGGATATACTTGGTATCTACAAAGGCTATTTTTTGAGCTGAAAGCGTGAAACTCATTAGCATTAGAGCGAGTACTGGAAATATTTTTTTCATAAAGTGTGATATTAAAAAGTTGTCAAATTTACTATTTATTTCTTATAGCTCCCCAAGATTCATGCCAATGGTGAAATGAAACTGGCTTTTATTCATATCTGGAAACCTTACTACGTTATCAAAACGCCATCCATAATCAAGGCCAAGAAGTCCAAACATCGGTAGGAATAATCGGACACCAACACCCGCAGAACGCTTTACCGCAAACGGATTGAAGTCTCTGAAATTCGTCCAAGCATTACCTGCTTCTACAAATCCAAGACCGTAGATCGTTGCGCTTGGATTTGGAGAGAGTAAGTATCTCATCTCCATTGTATATTTGGTAATAAAAGGATCTCCTCCCCCCGAAGAAAGAGAACTGTCATCATAACCTCTCAAAGAGATGATCTCTCGTCCATCATATTGGAATCCTGCCAATGGATTACCCCCTAGATAGAATCTTTCAAACGGCGATGTTCCGATGCCACTATTGTAGCTGCCTAAATATCCAATTCCTATTTTTGAGAAGAGTACAAGTTTACTATCATTGGATTCACCACTAGGACTCAATGGATTGAACCATTCTGCAGTAAATTTCCATTTATGGTACTCTATCCATTTGTACTTCTCTTGAGGTGGTAGCACGGAATAATCATCAATGCCACTCATTGAAGACCATGGCGGAGTAGCTTGCAATACAACTCCAACTTTTGAACCTCCTGTATGAAATATAGGATTCCCTTTTCGGGAGTCTCTTGTCACGGACAATGTCAAGGATAAATTATTGGCTTTCCCATTGTCATAATTAATACTTTGAGAAATATTTCTACCTGTATAATTTTTCAAGATATAATGCTGGTAATTCAAAGATCCGAAAAATTGGAAGAAATCATCGGGGCGTTTCCATCTAGAACCAAGCCCAACAGAACCTCCATATACCTTAAGAAAACTTTCATTGGGGTTGATTTCTCCGTTTGTCAATTTCTTACTTCCAAATCTGGTAATAGAATGGCTCGCATTGACACTAAAAGAATTAGGCTTTTTGCCCCCCAACCATGGTTCTAAGAACGATATGCTATAATGTTGTAAAGCACCACTTCTTGATCCTGCTCCTCTTTGCCCATTAGATTGTGCTCGAACCGAAAGTCTTTGTCCATCCCCTCTAGGTACTGGTCTCCAATACTCACCCCCTTTACCTGCATTTTTCAAGGAGAAGTTGTTGAAACTCAACGCCAAGGTACCGATTATACTCCCGTTACCCCATCCTCCTTGTAGTTCTATCTGATCAGAGGGTTTTTCAACGACGACATATTCAATATCCACTGTACCATCTGTAGGATTCTGTTTTGGGTTGATTTCAAATCCAGCAGGATCGAAGTATCCGAGTTGAGACAATTCTCTTTGCGTTCGAATAATATCCGAACGTCGGAATAAGTCACCTGGCTTGGTTCGTATCTCTCGTCTTATCACATGCTCATTGGTCATAGTATTGCCACTGATGATGATCTTATTGATACGGTATTGCTTACCTTCATACATTCTGATTTCAATATCAATAGAATCATTTTCCACTAATATCTCCACAGGATTGGCATTAAAAGAAAGATAACCATTATCAAGATACAATGAGCTTACATCGTTTCCATTAGGGCTTCCGAATATACGTTCCGTTAGTTTTGATTTATCATAAATATCCCCTTTCGATATTCCCAGTCTGTTATTTAGTTTCTCAGTGCTATACTTAGTATTCCCAAGCCATGAGATATTTCTAAAATAGAACTTGTTGCCTTCTTTGACTGTTATATCAATGTTCATAGCATTTTCATTGACAAAATAGGTTGTATCGTACATGAGTTTAGCATCTCTATATCCCCTCTTATTGAGTTGTTGTACGATTATTTTTCTATCTGTCTTATAGTCCGATCTGATAAACTTGGATCTTTTGAATAGTCTATACCAGTGTTTCTCTTTGGTATCTTTCATTTTTCTTTTCAAAACGATTGGTTTAATCGCTTCTAAATTATGAAAATTGATTTTATTAATCTTAATTCGAGCTCCTTTTTTTACATTGATAATTAGCTTTACCCTCTTGGCATCGGCATCCATCACCTCTTTGTCTATAGTCACTTTCACCTTGTGGTATCCCTTATCTTGAAAATATCTACGCACTGTGTTTTTGGCGTTGTTGATTAGGTTTTCATTCACAATTCTATTTTGCCTTAGGCCTAAATCTTCGTTCAAGTTAGACTGTTCAGACTTAGTGACGTTGCCTGTAAATTGTACTCCGCCAAATTTATCCAGTTCCGTCACTTCAATAACGAGATAGATAGACTCACCTCGCACCTCACCCACACCAATTTTCACATCGGAGAAGAGATCTTGATCCCATAGATTCTGTATGGCTTTGGAAATACGATTTCCAGGAATAGTAATTCTATCTCCCTCTTTTATTCCTGCAAACAACTTGATCGTTTGCACATCGGATACTTGTGAACCAAAGACGGTAATTCCTGCAACCACATACTTCTTTGGAACGGCAAACTCTGTGTTATCAATTTGACCGTATGATAACAGGGAAGTTACAAATACTAGTATTAACAAAGATGTTTTCTGTAGAATTCTTCTAAATCGGGTCGTTTTTTCTCTCATTCTGTTCGTCTCTTTTAGCTTGTAGTTACTTTATTTGCTTGCTGACCAAGCCAAATCTTCTTTCTCTCTTCTGATAGGCAAGAATAGCTTTAAAGAAATCCGCTTTTTTAAAATCTGGCCATAATGTCTCCGTAAAATATAGTTCGGAATAAGCTATTTGCCATAATAGGAAGTTGCTTATCCGACTTTCTCCACTGGTTCTAATCATCAATTCGGGATCAGGCACGTTGTTCAATTGCATATAACTAGTTATCAATTCTTCATTGATGTCATCACTCGTTAATGTACCCTTGGTGGCGTCATCCACTATCGACTTTATGGCTTCTTTTATCTCCCATCGACCACTATAACTTAATGCCAATATGAGATTAGTTCCTTGGTTGTTTTTGGTTTTATCGATAGCTGTTTGTAATGTGGTCTGACAAGAATTTGGCAATGAATTCAAGGCTCCAATCGCTGATAATTTCACATCATTTTTGTGTAATTTATCAATTTCTTTAAGGATGGTATCCACAAGAAGCTCCATTAATGCATCCACTTCTTCTTTCGGTCTGTTCCAATTTTCTGTTGAAAAAGCATAAAGCGTCAAGTGTTTTACCTTTAATTCTGTTGCTGCCTCAAGTGCTTCCCGCACTGAATCCACCCCATTCATATGACCATAAACACGCATCTGACCATGGTTTTCAGCCCATCGGCCATTACCATCCATGATGATTGCTACGTGTTTTGGAATATTATTTGGCTCGATCTGCTGAGACAATTCTTGGGTCATAAATCAATAATTAGAAATACAAAGTTAAGCAAATCAACCAATGTACAGTGTTTTGTTTAATATTTCTTAGCGCTTTTATTACCACGCCAGCAAGATGTGTAATTCTTACCCAAACGCACGCTTAACATAAGTCCCGAATAGACATACCAATCATTGTTATCAGGATTGCCACGATAGACACCTGCATTTGTTCCATTAGGGCCAACAGATTCAATGCTTCTATCCGACAAATCTTCTCCTAACTCACCAGAATTCTGACGGACATCCAAAGGGTTGGCATAGTATCCACTCACATCATCTAAGTAATCAGTGGTAGTTTTTCTCATCCCCCATTCCAATGAAAGAGCTAGTCTGTCAGCAAAGGCAAATTTTACACCGGCACCGAAAGGAATGGCGAATTGACTCCGCTTGTATTCTTTTTCATATCCAGCACCTGTTTGACCTTCTGTATGCAGGGTTTGTAATTCAAACCATGTCCCTTCATACTGCGCCATTGGATTCATAGTGAATTGCGCTACTCCTCCAAAAACATAGGGCGTAAATCGTTCATAGGTATCCCCAATTCGGAAACTGTAAAAATTTATTTCCAGTAAAAGAGCGAATTCTGTAATATCTGATTTGAAGTGGAGGTTTCTATTGACTAGATTTGGGTTTGTATTCTGGTTGTCATTTGCTTGCACTTTCATTTTCATAGCTTGAAAACGAAGAACGTGTCTACGGGTAAGGTTGGCACGGTATACTCCACCATAGGCCACTGCTTTTTCTGGTCCAAAATGGCGATATGGATTGATATCGCCAATGTAATATGATGTGCCAGCCGTAATTCCTATTTCTGGGTAAAAACTATGCGCTTTGCTTTCAGACCCACCAGGCCTTCTATTCCTGAATTTCTTTTTTGGCTTGTACTTCTTGACCCACGGATCGTACACCCTACCAGCCGCATTGTACAATACGGCGCTTGTATTCTCAATTTGTTGAGCAGATACACTCACAAACATCAGACTAGCAAAGAGGGAAAGGGCAATTCTGAATATCATTATTGCTATAAAGCGTTTTTTATTGTTTTATTGCTTCAAAGATGTTAAATATACGAGTATCAATTGATTTTGTTTGACGATTTTAATAGCAGAAGATTGTTAACCTTTAGTAATCACAGATACATTTTTTGAGAAAGCAACTTATTTAGTTACGCTTATCGATGCCCCAATGAAGTTTTGAACGCATGGTATTAAAGAATGTACTGCCCTCAGGGCGTATCATATTGAGATTAAAACTTGCGAGGGTAACAATAAGTTCTTCCGTGTACGCCAAAGCTTCTGATCTGGAATCCAAGGACACCAAAAATTCATTATCTCTTCCTTCCACCGTTAGTTTTATTTCCACATCATCTGGCAACACTATCGGACGAATATTGAGATTATGTGCTGCTTTTGGCGTGATGATAAAGCTATTATTCCTCGGCACTAGTATTGGACCTCCGCAACTTAGCGAATACGCTGTAGAGCCGGTTGGCGTGGATATAATCAATCCGTCAGCCCAATAAGAGTTAAGGAATTGCCCATCTATTTCCACATGAATAATCACCATGGAAGAGGAATCTTTTTTATGAATTGCGATTTCATTGAGGGCGAAATTTAGGTCTCCAAATATATTATTCTTTGTTTTCAATGCAATAAGAGACCTTGGGTCTATTGAGAACTTACCTTCTATAAGCATATTCACATTCTCTTGAATATTTTCCACCGACACATTAGCCAAAAATCCCAATCTCCCAGTATTAATTCCTAAAACAGGAATGCCAGAATCACCAACCAAAGTGGCTGAATTAAGAAAAGTACCATCCCCGCCAACACTAAGAATATAATCCAACTTTCCGACAATATCCATTTTAGTCTTAAATGTACCCTTCACACTGTTGTTACTGAGCTCTTTAAACTTATCGTAAATATAAACCTCCACCCCTCTATTTTTCAATAATTCCATGAGTTGCAGCATGACCACATGCGTAGATTCTTTATTTTCTGTTCCGTAGAGTCCTATTTTCATTATCTGGCGTGAATTAATTCATTGACTATGTCAAAGGTATTATTTTTAGATTAACACAAATATTCAAAGGTTTTATCAATTTTCATTTTATACTAATCAATGGACTTCAAAAAGACGGCCAATTCAATAAACTCATCTACCGATAAGCTTTCGGGTCTACGCATAATGAATTTTTCAGGCAGTTCTTTCTCTTTAAGCACTGCTTTCAAAGAATTACGCAAGGTTTTCCGTCTTTGTCCAAATGCCATTTTCACAACACCTTTAAATTCATTGTCGCTCATTACCAACATCTTTCGTTCATTTCTAGAGATGCGAATCACCCCTGAGTGCACTTTCGGCGGCGGATTAAAGACTTCTGGAGGCACATCAATTTCATAAGTAACGTCATAATAGAGCTGTATCAGCACACTGAGAATTCCGTATGTTTTAGAACCTGGTGGTGCTGCAATTCTCTTTGCTACTTCCCGTTGAAACATTCCCACCATCTCTACCACTAAATCCTTGTTTTCAAATATCTTAAACATTATTTGACTAGAGATATTATATGGGAAATTTCCAATTATTTTCAAGGGATCATTAAACCGTTCTTCGATATTCATTTTCAGAAAATCACCTTGGATAATTTCTATCTTTGATTGCAAGTATTTCAATTGAAGATGAAAAATTGCTTCGGCATCAATTTCAATTAGGCATAGTTCGGATTTATATTTTTCAATCAAAAAATCTGTCAACACTCCT
>JAJRRH010000143.1 GCA_024279715.1 Bacteroidota bacterium | reverse complement strand
GGGGCATCAAGGTGTATTCACTCATTGGAAAACACTTTTATGACTTGGGCTACATAGACATGGCATTGATAGAAAAACGGGCTTATCCTGATGAGGATGGCAAAATGGAAAAATATAGCAACCTTTCTCCACACACGCGCATAACAGCGGACGGCAACAAGCTTACTTTTTCTTTTGATGCAAAAAAAATCATGCTATTTGAAGATCTAGATGGACAACGTGAAATAAGTGTCAATAAAGACGACTATTACTATACTTACGACAATAAGTCCTTTGTATTACAAAAAAAATAATCTCTTATGAAAGATGTTTTTTCTTCGCTAAAAATTGTAGAATTAGCTTCCGTACTCGCAGGACCAGCGGTAGGCACTTTCTTCTCAGAACTAGGAGCAGAAGTGATAAAAATAGAAAACAAACCGACCGGTGGCGATATCACTCGCCGATGGAAATTACCATCAGAGGGTAAAGACCAACTATCGGCATACTATTCGAGTGTAAATTATAAAAAATCTATTGTATTCAAAGACTTAAAAAACGAAGTGGATCGGGAAGATGTTTATTCTATGATCAAGGACTGTGATATAGTCATCAGTAATTTCAAAAAATCAAGTGCCACTAAACTAGGCATGGACTATGAACAATTGACAAAGGTTAATCCAAAAATTATTTTTGGTCAAATAAATGGCTTCGAATCGAATCCAAAAAGAGTAGCTTACGATGCGGTGCTGCAAGCCGAAACAGGATACATGAGCATGACGGGTGAACCGGGTAGACCGCCAGTAAAAATGCCTCTCGCAATGATTGATATACTTGCTGCCCATCAACTGAAAGAGGGATTGCTTGTTGCATTATGGCAACGCGCCAAATCTACATCTGACAAACCCGTCTATGTAGAGTGCTCTTTGGAAAAGACAGCCCTTGCATCACTCGCCAATCAAGCGGGAAATTACCTAATGGCTGGTCACATTGCACAACCCATGGGTAGTACACACCCCAATATAGCGCCTTATGGAGAGATCTTTATAAGTAAAGATGACAGAGCTTTTATTCTTGCCGTAGGTACTGACAAACAATTTAGACTCATTGAAGAGTTCTTGAAATTAGACCCAAAAGAGATTTTCGTGACCAACGAGTCCAGAGTGAAAAATCGAAAGGCGTTAAGCGAGCATCTCGCCCCTGCCCTATTTTTACATCTATTAGATGTTGTTATGTCATTTTGTATAGATCATAATATTCCAATAGGAGAGATAAAAACAATGGATCGAGTACTTGATACCGAATTAGCAAAGTCGATGATACTTGAAGAGGTGATTGAAGGCAGTCCGACACGCAGGATGAAGACGGTGGCTTTTGAGATGAAGGTTGGTGCTGGTTTTGATTAATGATTAAATAGCTTGTCGGAGTGAGGATTGAATGATTGAATGATTGAATATGATATGTTATGACAACCCACTAAACTCACCCTAAGCCGTCATTCAAACCGACACAGGAGGAGAAAACCCCTTGCAGATCAAAGGATAATAATAGTTTGAGTGTGAGTCTTGGGAGCAAAGCGTAGAAAGAAGCCCATTGGCTCGCTAGGGATTCTTAAGTCGTTTGGCTTACTCTCTACAATCTTCACTACACTCCTTCTGAAAGACTGCCTTGTTTGCGACAGGGGTAGCAATATTGATTCGTAATTTAATCCGACCTTGTTTAAACAAATTAAAATTACCTCTTGATAAACTCATTCAATAATTTAATGAGCTTTCTAGCATCCTTGTCATTGAGTTTTTTGCCAAAAAAAGTAGTGGAACCATTGGACTCGAATGCAATTCTATCGCCACCGATAACCCAAAAAGAATTTTCCATTTGAAACTGAAAAGAGGTCGGTTCAACATCTCTCATAATCATAGGAGAAATTTCTTTAATAGCATATGTTAACGGCAGTCCTCTCTCACTCACCTTATTGGTAATAACAAAATTATCATCGGTAACTTCAATCACCTCTACCCCCTTGGCGAGCCACCGATAAGCCCTCGTCATTTTATACAAGTAATATAACCAGAAACCAAGAAAGACATAAATGACTATCTTACTGTTTTCATCCAAGTGGTTTTGAGTAAAAAGATATCCCAACGTCGAAATACCGATCACCACCCACAACACAAGCCATAACAGCAATATATTTTCCTTATTTTTTTCACTATTGGCGATAATTTGAACCGTCAAGGACTCTCCTTTTTGATAGCTTATTCTTTCCCCTATATGTTTAGTTTGCTTCAATATAAAAAAGAGTTATGCGTTATCAGATCTCATTTCCTCTACCAATTTGAAGTATAACTTCTCATACTGTTCTATAATTAGAGATTTTTCAAATTTCTCCGCTTGCTTTCTTGCATTAGATTTGAACTGCGCAAGCGTCTCTTTGCTTTCGAGGATTTTTAAAGCATTTTTTGTCATATCCTCTACATCTCCAACATCGGATAAAAAACCTGAGTAGCCATGCTCATTCACTTCCGATATACCTCCCACATTGCTGGAGATAACTGGCACACCACAAGCCATAGCTTCTAGGGCGGAAAGCCCGAAGCTCTCATGATTGGAGGTCAACATATATAGGTCTGATATTGCCAAAATGGTCATTGGATTTTCCAACTTACCGAGAAAAGTAACACTATCACACGTGCCTAATCTTTTGCACAATTGCTGTAATTCAAATCGCTGAGGACCATCGCCCACCAACAATAATTTTAAAGGTATTTTCTCTTTTAATTTAGAAAACACTCTGATGATATCCTCAATCCTTTTTACTTTTCTAAAATTGGAAATATGGGAGATAATATACTCGCCATTGGGCGCATAATCTTTTTTCAGTTCGCCATAATGCATGCTGTCCGCCATTGCTAGATCAACAAAATTATATATCACTTGTATCTCTCGCTCTACATCAAAGTACTTATACGTATCCTCCTTAAGACTTTTGGAAACGGCAGTAACCCCGTTGGATTTATTGATAGCAAAGGTAATGACTGGTTCAAAAGATTTTTCTCTACCTACTAAGGTTATATCTGTCCCATGCAAGGTGGTGACATATGGAATATTTATTCCTTTTTCTTTCAATATCCTTTGCGCTAAAAATGCAGCAGACGCATGTGGAATAGCATAATGAACGTGTAGAATATCCAAATTATAGAATTCAACGACCTCAATAAGTTTGCTAGTAAGTACGAGTTCATACGGGGAGTAATCAAATAAGGGGTAGTCAGAAATCCTAACCTCATGGTAGAAAACACCTTTTGCAAATCCACCAAGTCTTACTGGCTCACGGTAAGTGATAAAGTGAATCTCATGACCTTTTTGTGCAAGAGACTTACCCAGTTCCGTTGCAACAATACCACTACCACCAAATGTTGGGTAGAGAACCATTCCTATTTTCATATAACAAACAGATTAGTATGAAGATTATTTACTTCATAAGGACTGCGAAGATATAAAAATGAATGGAAGAGACTGGCTGAGGCGGGGTCAAAAAAGCGACAATGGTTTGCTATTACAAATAATGGCAGTTATCCAACAGTAGTGAAGCACCTTACATTTTTAATTCTGGTTCTATCACCAATTCTCCCTTTGATCTGTCAAGGGCAGAATATACAACTTCCATTATTCGTGTACGGATATTCATCTTTATTAGCTTCTTATTCTTAGCACTTGGGTAGATTCTATTGGATAGAAAAACGTAGGTGATATTCTCTACGGGATCGGCCCAAGCGAGTGTTCCTGTAAATCCAGAGTGCCCAAAGCTCTCAAAACTCACACAATCGCATGTAGGTCCTGGACCATTGTGTCGATTAGGCTTATCGAATCCTATTCCACGACGATTTTCATCCCTACTGCCCGTGCAAAACTGGCAGGTAGAGAATCTTTTGACGATACTAGAGTCTAAATAACTTTCGTTATCAAACTCTCCATAATCAAGAAACATCTGCATCATAGAGAGCAAATCTCTACCATCACTAAATATTCCTGCATGACCGCCTACTCCGCCAAGCATAGCTGCTCCTGGGTCGTGTACATATCCATGAATTTCTTGTTTTCTAAAATACAAGTCATATTCCGTAGGCACTATTCTTTCTACAGGAAACCTCTCCAATGGCAAGTATCCAGTAGTTGACAATCCCATAGGTCGATAAAAACTATTGGCGGCATATTCATTTAAAGGTTTTTTAGAGATACGCTCTACTATTTCCTTCATAAAATAGTACCCTAGATCACTGTATTTATAGTTCTTTTTGTCACGCAATCTGGTTTCTAAAATCCTGGTCAAGAGGGAGTCTTTTTGGCTTTGCACAAGGTATAGATTCTGTGCTACTTGCACTTGAAAAGAATCTCTCTTTGTGGTGCTATAATATCTTTCATTAGGCTCCCCTTTTTTTACTGTTCTAAGATAAAATGGTATCCACGGAATCAATCCAGCTTGATGGGTTAATATATCGCGGAGCACCATATCTTTATAAAGCGAAGTGTCGTTGATTTCGGGCAGATAGTCTCCAAGAGTCTTGTCAATATCCACTAGCCCTTCGCCTTGTAGCTTCATGATACTGGATACACTAGCTACTATTTTTGTGATAGATGCAATATCATAGATGTCATCAATTTGCACTGGCTTCTCTTCATCATAGGTGTGGTATCCAAATGCTTTGCTATAAAAAATCTTACCTTCTTTTGCCATCATCACGACACAGCCAGGATATGCCCTTTCATCTAATCCATCTTGAATGACACTGTCCACATCATTGAGCCAATAGCTACTGATGCCAACCTCTTCTGGCAACACTTCATACGGTCTATTAAGGTTAACTGACAAGCCCTCTCCTTCCTTAAAAACATCTCCAATGGATACTGGTAATTGCCCATTGCCTTTGGCGTATCCATATAGTAAGTCAGCTACTTTTTGCGCTGTCGTACTATTATCTTCATAAGTAACAATTAATCCTTCCAACTTTTTTGCTTTGTCCATTTTACGTAGTCCGTATGGGTTTCCAAAATACACAAGCGTCGTTTCATGCGCACTGTTGAGACTATCAATTAGCGCCACGGCATGGTCACTTAACCCGAAATCTGTTTTGGGGTTGTTGCTTAATCCACGTACGCTGATTACTAGACGCTCTACTTCGCTAAGTTTCTTAAGAATAGAATTCATCTGCGCTGGGCTTGGGTCACTCGGGAGGTAGTACTCTTTGAATTTTGCAAATTTGTTAAGTGCATCTACAAATACATTTCCTTTTCCTGATCCTCCTATTGTCAAAACGGCAGATTTTTTCTCATCTGTAAGTCTAAAGGGTATTATATTATCATCATTTTTCAACACGGTAAGTGCATTTTCATAGAGCAATTCTCTAAGTCTTGTGGAGTGATAATTATTGATATCCGCAGTAAGATTTTTTGTGTCAATGGGTTTGTATTCATTAAGACCCATCCAGCTTTTGGCTTTAAGAATTCGATAGCATATTCTTGTAATTTCCTCTCGACTGATAAGACCTTCTGCTATGGCCTCCTTTATTTTTTTTACAGCCAAGGGTACGTCTTCTGGAAAAAGAAGTACGTCGTTCCCGGCTAGTAATGCTTTTAAATCTACTTCACCTGGCGAAAAATATTTTGACACGCCTTTCATATTGAGGGCATCTGTAAATGCTAGTCCTTCGAAGCCCATTTCTTTACGCAATAGGTCTTTGACCACTAACGGAGAGAGTGTAGAGGCTAGATTGGGGGTAGAATCCAAGGCAGGGATATAGAGATGAGCCACCATAACGCCAGACAATTGTCTTGCCATCAAGTGTCGAAAAGGAAAAAGCTCTAGGGTATCCAGTCTTTCTTTCCCATGCATAATCACTGGCAGTTCTTTATGCGAATCAGCGTCAGTATCCCCATGACCAGGAAAGTGCTTGGCGGTGGTAAATAAGTGTCGGTCTTGCATTCCCTTCATATATGCTGCACTTTTGCTAGCTACCTTGTATTT
>JAJRRH010000142.1 GCA_024279715.1 Bacteroidota bacterium | reverse complement strand
CGGTAGATATTACTGTTGAATGTGACATGATTCCAGATCCTTCTGACATCACTGCTACTGACAACTGTGATACTGACGTTGAGATTGAGTTTAGCGAATTACCTTTCTCAGGTGGTTGTAACGGAACAATCCAAAGAACTTGGGTTGCTACTGACGATTGCGGAAATTCAGTGACATTCATTCAGTTTGTACACTTACAAGACACAACTGATCCAGTATTGGTTGGTGTTCCTGCAGATGCTACTTATGAATGTGATGAGATGATTCCATCAGTAACTGTTACTGCTACGGACAACTGTGATACAGATGTTGAAGTTTCAATGACAGAGTCAACGACTCCTGGTTGTGGAAACACTTATATATTAGTTAGGACATGGACTGCTACAGATGATTGTACAAATTCAGCTGTTGCTACTCAAACAATCACTGTGGTGGATACAACTGCTCCTGTAATTGTTGCTGCTGACGATGTAACTATCGAATGTGGTATGGCTGTTCCAGCAACTGCTTCTACAGTTACTGATAACTGTGATGATAACCCAATGGTAAATGTAACGGAAGTAACTACTGATATGTGTGGTAATACATACACTATGGTAAGAACGTACACTGCTACTGATGCTTGTGGTAACTCTTCAACAGATACTCAAACTATCACGGTAGTAGACACTACGGATCCTGTGTTTACATTTGTACCTGCAGATGTTACTATTGAGTGTACAGATGATGTACCTTCAATGATGGCTACTGCAACAGATGCTTGTGGTAATGCAACTGTAACTTCTTCTATGACGGAAACAATGGATGGATGTACTACCACTATTGTTAGAACATTCACTGCTACAGATGAATGTAATAATGCAATTACAGCAACTCAGACAATCACAATTGTTGATACTACTGACCCTGTATTTACATTTGTTCCTGCGGACGCTACTATCGAATGTTCAGACGATGTACCTTCAATGATGGCTACAGCAACAGATGATTGTGGAAATGTAACGGTAACGTCTTCGGAAGTTACTTCAGGAACATGCCCAATGGTAATTACTAGAACATTCACAGCTACTGATGATTGTGGAAATGCTATTTCAGCAACTCAAACTATCACTGTGGTGGATACAACAGACCCTGTCTTTGTTAACCTTCCAGATGTTGATGTATTTGTTGAATGTGATCAGACACCGGGTGTTGATGATATGACAGCAACTGACAACTGTGATACGGATGTTGAGATTTCTTATACAGATGCAGTATTCTCAGGTGGATGTAATGGAGTAATCCAAAGAACATGGGTAGCAACTGATGATTGTGGTAATACTGCAACTTTCATCCAGTTCCTTCACCTTGTAGATACAACTGACCCTGTAATCGTTGGTGTTCCTGCGGATGCAACAGTAGAATGTGGTTCAGTGCCTATGGCTCCTGTTCTTACAGCTACTGATAATTGTGATACAGATGTTGAAGTTACAATGACTGAATCTACAGTACCAGGATCATGTGGTGGCGAAATGGTAATCACTAGAACTTGGACTGCTACAGATGAATGTCTTAACACTTCTTCTGAAACACAAACAATCACTGTGGTTGATACAACGGATCCGATATTTGTTGGCACATTGCCTTCAAACATGGATGCTGAATGTAACTCAATTCCAGATGCACCAGTACTAACTGCTACTGACAACTGTAGTGGAGCGACTGTTTCAATGGTAGAAAACACATCTACTGGTTCTTGTCCTTACACTATTACAAGAGTATGGACAGCAACTGATGATTGTGGCAATACTGCTACACACACGCAAGTGATAACTGTTATGGACACAATGGCTCCAGTATTAAGTGCTGCTCCTGCTGACATGACTGTTGAATGTGATGCAATACCTGCTGCTTCAACATTGACTGCTACTGACAACTGTGATTCAGATGTTACTGTAGTATTCAATGAAAACAGTGAAACTGTTGCTTGTACTTACACAATCACTAGAACATGGACAGCGATTGATGATTGCATGAACCAAGTGGTAGAAACGCAAGTAATCACTGTCGTTGACACTACTGACCCAGTATTTAGCTCAAGCTTACCTGCTGATGCAACTGTTGAATGTGATAATGTTCCTGCGGCAGCAATGCCAACTGCGACTGACAATTGTCAATCAGATGTAACTGTAACTATGGAAGAAACAACTACAGCTTTGGCTTGTGGTTCTGAAATTGTTAGAACATGGACAGCAAATGATGGCTGTGACAACACTGCTACATATACGCAAACAATCACTGTTACTGATACTACGGATCCAGTATTCGTAAGTGTTCCTGCAGATGAATCGTATGAGTGTGGTGATGACATTCCAGATGCTGTTACTCCAATTGTTTCAGATAACTGTGACAATGATGTAACTGTTACATTGGTTGAAACTGTTGTAGGAAATGACAATGAAAACCTTTCATGTGAATTAGCTACTCCAGTAGACAATGTTACTGACGCTGATATTTGGGCTGTATGGATGCCTACTCTACCAGGTTCTGACGGAAACTTCGTTCTTGATGGTGGTGGACAATACTATGAAACAGTAAATGCTGTAACTGGTAATTTAGAAGCTCACTTGGTAGCAACAGTATACGATCCAAATAACGTTAACAGAATTTGGGATGTAGATGTATACTTTGTGGACAAGAAAGATTGGACGGAATGGAGTTCTTTACAAACGATCATTGGTACACCTGTAAACAGAAGTTATAAAGATGATTTCGGATTTGCACAACCTAACTTGTTTGAGGCTTGGAACTATTGGATTCTTGATGGAGCCAGAGCAACATTAACTGGACAAGGTGACTATGCAGGTTCTTCATTAACTCTAGAACATGCTCCTGAAAACTTATACTACGGTTTCCAAGTAGGATTAGCTGCTAATAACAGAAATGATGCTTACGGTATGTCAGGATGGTTCTCTTATGAAGGCACATTCCTTGGAGATGCTATCACAGGTATTGGTGACTTTGGTCTTGAATTAGAATGTCCTCCATGTGAGTATACAATTACTAGAGTATGGACTGCTGTTGATGATTGTGGTAACACAGCTGTAGCAACACAAATCATTGATGTTAGCACAATATTCGCTGGCGCTGCTAACGGTAGTGATGTCGTTATTGACAATGGTGATTTGATTGAGGAGAATGATTCTAAATCTAGTACTGACGGAACAATTGTTTCTTACCCTAACCCAACTAATGGAATATCTAACGTAATCTTCAACATTCCTTCTGATGATTCTAATGTAGTATTAGAGTTATTCAACTTGAATGGTGCTAGAATGGATGTTCTATTTATAGGTGAAGTTAAAGGTGGAATCAACGGTGTTGTTCAACACAATGTGAATACACTTTCACCAGGTATTTACACATACAAATTGACTACAAGCAGAAATGTTTATGTAAGCAAATTGATTGTGAACAAATAAAATAAACTAAATTAATTCAAAGACCACTTCGATAATCGAAGTGGTCTTTTTTTTGCTTAAATAATTCAAGATAATTATTCATCTTTGTATGGATGTCAGCAATACTATATTACGTACTTATATTCCCTCTTTCACTTCTCCCCTATCGAGTTTTATACTGGATATCTGACTTAATGTTTATCCTCGTCTATCGGGTAATTGGATATCGAAAAAAAGTGGTGCGTCAAAATATGATAAGTTCTTTTCCGCAAAAAAACGATTCTGAAATCACTGATCTTGAAAAAGGATTTTATCATCATTTTTGCGATCTCATAGTAGAAACAATTAAAACCTTTAGCCTGGACCAAAAAAAAGCAAGTACCAGAATGACTGTTGTTAATCCCGAACTACCTGATGCTTTTCATGCGCAAGGTAGAGATATAATAATTTGCGGTGGTCATTATGCCAATTGGGAAGCTTTTACTTATACTGCCAAACAACATAAGCACGGGTTGTATGCACTATTTACTCCATTAACGAATCAATTTTTTAATGTGAAAATGAAAGAAAGTAGAAGTAAATGTGGCATGAAATTGATTTCTAAGGAGAAATACAAAGAGTTGATCAGTGAGAAGCACAGTGACCCTAGAGCGTATATATACTCTATCGACCAATCCCCACGAAAGGGGAGTGGATATAGAATGACCTTTTTAAATCAAGACAGTATGGTGTTATTCGGAACTGAGAAGACAGCGGTTGAAAATAATCTGCCAGTGGTATTTGGTGCCATCAGAAAAGTTAAAAGAGGTTTTTTTGAAATAGAATATGAGCTTATCACCGATGACCCTAAATCTTGTTCATATGGTGAGATTACTAGAAAAATAACTAGGAGTTTGGAAAGTCTGATTGACGAAAATCCTCAATTTTGGTTATGGACTCACAAACGATGGAAACATAAACCAGCAAATACAATACGTGATGAGTCATAACATTCCACTTGCAGAACGAATGAGACCTACAACACTTGATGATCTCATTGGTCAAAAAAAGTTGGTTGGTCCAAATGGCCCCATTCGTAAAATATTAGAGAGTCAATATCTTCCTTCTATGATATTTTGGGGACCTCCAGGCGTCGGAAAGACTACCTTGGCTCGGATTATTGCAACTGCAGTGGATCGTCCATTTTATTCTTTAAGCGCAATAAATTCAGGCGTAAAAGATATCCGAGAGGTGATCGATAGGGTTAAAAATCAAGGGTTGTTTGGCGGAAGCAATGCAATATTATTTATTGATGAGATTCATCGTTTTAGTAAATCTCAACAAGACTCACTTTTGGATGCTGTAGAGAAGGGGGTTATCACATTAATAGGTGCTACCACTGAGAATCCATCCTTTGAAGTCATTTCGGCGCTCTTATCCCGGTGTCAGGTGTATATTCTGGAGCACCTCACCAAAGATGAACTAATAGAGTTAGCGGAAAGCACTATATCTAAGGATGATATTCTTAGTAAAAGGAAGATTGAACTAAAAGAAACTGAGGCACTGTTGCGAATATCAGGAGGGGATGGAAGGAAATTGCAGAATACTCTTGAAATTGTTGTGGAATCATCTCAGGAAGAAATCGTCACAATTACAAACGAACTGTGTTACAATGTGATACAAAATAATCTAGCGGTGTATGATAAAAATGGAGAGATGCATTATGACATCATTTCAGCTTATATTAAATCGATTAGGGGGAGTGACCCTAATGCTGCAGTATACTGGCTAGCTAGGATGATAGAAGGGGGAGAAGAGCCTAAGTTCATTGCTCGTCGATTACTAATCTTAGCGTCAGAAGATATTGGATTAGCTAATCCAACGGCTCTTGTTATGGCAAATAGTTGTTTTCAAGCGGTTCAAGCTATTGGATGGCCTGAGAGTCGTATTATTCTTTCTCAATGCACCATCTACCTTGCTTGTTCGGAGAAGAGTAATAGTGTCTATGTCGCAATAAATGAAGCGCAAGCATTTTTAAAATCAAATGGAAGTCACTCTATTCCTTTACATTTGCGAAATGCCCCTACAAAACTAATGAAAGAGCTAGGATACGGTGCATCCTATAAATATTCTCATAACTATCAAAGAAATTTTGTAGCACAGGAGTTCTTGCCTGAAGAAATAAAAGATAGTGTATTCTACAATTTCAGCAACAATTCAAAAGAAAATATCTTGAAAAAAAGACACGAAGATAGGTGGAGGTCAAACTCTAAAACAAATTAGGAAACATCCGACAATAGCCGAACTCTTTCAAGCACAACAAAGGTATACCCCACTACTCCTCCACCAAACGCCTGCTCAAACATCTGCCAAAGAAAATCTACTACTACTACATAGTCAATTTGTCCAGACTTAAACGAAATGCCTAGCACATACGCTATTAAGTAGATGAAAAATCCGAGAACCATACCAATCACGAAGCCTTTGTACTTCATTTTACGTTGAATATGCGTATAATGATAAACAAACGTAAGTACGAAACTGATTACAGCATATACAATGCCTTGTAATAATAAGAAGGTTGAGAATGGAAGTTTGATAAACATATAGTCATTTAGGACAACCCCATGCCATAAATACGACATTCCGAACATAACTAATGTCGCAATAAACCAAACAATTAAGAAATCCTTTTTAAACATGTCTATGTCACTGAAACTAAGTGCAAATATACGGCTAAATCAGATAGTTATCAAGTTTTTTGTTACTAAAAAACATTGAAACACCAAGAATGAGCAAAAATATTACTCATAAGAAAGGCTCAATTCCTTCTAGGAAGTTATCTTTGACGAATGAGGTCTTTTTTCTTCTTCTTAATTATTTTATTGTCCACCTCTTGCCAAAGAGAGGAATCCTCTTGGGATGTGGATATTGTTGCACCAATTGCAAAAGTGGAGATCAAAATAACAGACCTTTTACCAGACTCAATTCTTGGAACGGACAATAATGGCGGATTATTTTTATCGATTTCGACCGAATTAATCAATCTTAATCCAGATTCGATTATTACTTTAAAAGACACTACGATTTCCAATGGCTATACACTTCCACCACCATTGGTAGCACTTAACATCGATCCTGGTTTTCCATTTCCAATTCTACCTAGCAATCTTAATTTAGAGACGGGCAATAATATTGAAGTCAAGGAAGCCATTGTATTTTCGGGTATCATTACAGCAATTATGATTAACCCATTAGAAACTCCGTTGGACGTGACATATATTATTCCAAAACTAACGCTTGCCAATGAGTCTTTCACTATTACAGAGACATTGCCGCCAGCTGAAAATAGTAATACGCCGAGCGTTACGGAAAGGTCATTCAATCTAAGTAATTACCATTTGGATCTTACAGGAGACCTGGGAATTGCAAGCAACATATTAAATCAATCCTTGTCTGTGATTAATAGCCCTAGTGCTGAATCCGTATTGATTACAAATACTGACACTGTCAAGTTTAATCTTGGTTTTGAGGATTTATCTTTCCAGTATGCTAGAGGTTATTTTGGAAATACCATGATTAGTGAATCAAGTGGTTTAAAACTCCATGACTTTAATTCCATTCATTCAAGTAGTATCGAGCTGGAAGAGGCCTCTTTAACTTTAAACATCAGCAATGGTGTTGGTGCGGACTTTCGGCTTTCAGACGCTTCTTATTCTGCTGTAAATAGCCTTGACAACCTCGCATTGACTTTTGATAATGATGATATTAATGGAGTAATTAATATTACAAGAGCAATAAATTTAGGAACAGAAGCTTCACCAACAGAACGAGAAATCGTACTTAATGAAAGCAATTCTAATATTGTCGAGTTATTATCTCTAGCGCCTGATTCGCTTAATATGGCATTCAATTTAGAAATTAATCCATTGGGTAATACCAGCAGTAGTAATGATTTTATATACAGACAAAACGGCATTAGTATTCTGGGGGATTTGCTGGTGCCTCTACGTATGACTGTGAATGACTTAAGCATTTCGGATAGCTTGCAATTTAACTTCAGCTCATCGGACAAAGTAAAATGGTCTGACGGTGAAATAATTCTTTTAATAGAAAACTCATTTCCATTAGACATTGAGCTAGATATCCAACTAATAGAGAGTGACTTAAACAATTCAACAGTTTTAATCAACAATGCTTTGATTTCTTCCTGTGAGTTGAATGGGTTAGACTGTGCCACTGCTGAAAGTGAAATCCGAATACCTGTATCATCCACTGACATAGAAAACCTTCAAAATGGCGGGTTGCTTTTGATCAATGGAACCTTTTCTTCAGAAGGTGAAATCATATTAAAACCAGAGTATTTCATTAAAATACAAGCTATTATTGATGCAAACATAATTGTAGGAATATGATTAAATTCATTTGTGAAATTTCCGCAAAGCGCTATTGTGTTACTATTATATTTATCTTCAGTGCTATTAATTCTTATACTCAATCCATTGAGACTTGGAATCATAATGGTTATAATGCTTTTAGTACAATTTCATTGGAAGGAGGTTACGATTCAGATGGCATCACGAGTCTATTGTTAAATAGCTTTATTACCGGGGGTTTTATTGATCGTGAAACTCGATTACAATCTATTCCTGGTGACTTTTCAATGCGAAACTTCGGTGCTCGAATTGATGGAAATATTGATATTTGTTTTCCATCCAAATTAGTAAAAAAGGATAGTTTAAATTTATTTTTAACCTATAAATACGAAAATGAGATAGCAATAGATTTTCAAAGCGACCAATATAAATTAATGTTTTTTGGCAATGAACAGTTTCTTGAAGACACTATTTCATTAAGTAATTTAAGGTGGAATCAATGGAATTTACAATCAATAGGAATAGGTGTGTATGATCTGAAATCGAATAATTACATTACAACAAACTTATATTTTGGGCAACACTCACGAATGCGAATAGATGATGGGTTTCTCTATACAGGAACAGATGGAAGATTTTTGCATTCAGATATTTCAGGAAGTTATTTTAATAGTGATTTTAATAATAAAAACAGAAAGTCAACCACAGGAATTGGACTTGGACTAAATGGGCAGTATAATGTATTGAAGTCTAACATAAAATCAGATCTAATTATAAATGTTCAAAACATAGGCTTTATTATTTGGCCAAAGAGCAACAAGAAAGTTTCGCTTGAAGAGAATTATGATTTTAATGGTATTGAGATCCGTGATGTTTTTTCCTCAGAATTATCCATCGACTCATCTGCCACATGGCTCGGTATTATTGACAGCAACGTTGTTCCTACAGAGCGAGTAGAATTACTTCCTACAACAATATCAGGCCAATTTCGCTACAAGGTTAATGAAAAAAACAGTATAGACATTGTGGTTTCGAGTCGTCAAATAAACTTATGGCGTCCTCTATTTAATATTGGATGGTCACATAGTTTAAATGAAAAACTAGTGTTTGGGATGGGCATTAAATATGGGGGGTATGGTGGCATCAATTATAAGCTTAGATGCGTCTACGACACGCAGAAAAGATGGACAGCGGGGATATATATAAACTACCTTCAGGGGTTTATATCTTCCAAAGGATATGGAGGCCATGCAGGTCTTTCAGTAAGACGAAGAATGAATTTTAACTTAGAGAAATGAAAAAAACAATACTCATTTTCGCTTTAATTTTTGCTGTAATCAACTTACATAGTCAAGGTGTTAAATTCAATTTTGCTTATGGCAACAATGGTCTTGACGAAGGAGTAAATGTGGTTCAAGGCGCAGACAACGAATATTACATCATAGGATCTACTAGCAGTTCTGAAACGGGTAATACTGACATTCTAGTTCTAAAAATAGATTCTTTAGGTGAAGAGATTTGGGCGAAACACTACGGCACTCTTCAAACTGACAAGGGAGAAGATATTGTTCTTACTTCTGACAATAACTTATTAATTATGGGATATACTAATGGTATTGGAAATGGAGGCTACGACATCTATCTTGCTAAAATATCATTAGAAGGAGAGGTTATATGGACTACAACATACGGCGGCAGTGACTGGGACTTTGGTTATGATCTTCATTCAATAAATGGCGATCAATTTTTAATACTTGGTGAAACGTATAGTGAGGGAGCGGGCAACAACGATGCTTATCTATTGAAAATCAACAGTGAGGGAGCTATCTTATGGGAAAACACCTATGGCACTGAAGGACAGGAATTAGGGCGAAATCTTGATCTATCAGATAATGCAGACATCCTATTTATTGGAGATCAAAAAACAGTAGGTACGGACTACTTTCATCCTTGGATGGTGAGATTAAATCAAGGGGGAACCATCTTATCTGAATTTGAAGCTGTAAACGATGAACAATCTGACGTATTTGGTCAAGACATAATTTTTGTGGGAGAAGATATTATTGCGACTAGTATTGAACCTGATAATTTAACAAATCCGCATTCCAATTATTGGAGACAAAACAATGCTTATGATTATATTTGGGAACGAACAGGTGATGATGCTATATTGTCAAGCCTTCTTAGAAAAAATGAAACTGCTTTTGTGATATTAGGTATTAGTAATACTGAAAATGCTTATTGGTATTACCTTAAACAAGATTCGGGTTGGCCAGCGGAAGACAATGATGGTCCAACTGAATTTGACTCTGACTTTCATGTAGACAAATTAACCGGAGCAATAAACACTTCGGATGGTGGCTTCATAGCTGTAGGGAGTACTGAGATAAATGATTTCGGGCAATCTAGTGTATTGGTCATTAAGTTTGATTCTTTACTTATTGCCCCTCAAGAAATTGAACTCGTTGACTTGGTATTAGGAGTTAATAGCAACAGCCCGAAAGAATCTATTCATTTATTTCCAAATCCGGCTAGAGATGTTCTATATTTATCCTATACGGGAAGTACATCTTTATTAAGATACAACATTATAAACATCATTGGAGATGTCATGGGCTCTGGAGAAATACAAGCTTCTGGGATTAGTATTCAAGATATCTCTGACGGGGTGTACTTTATAGAATTATATTCTGACGGTAAATTAATGGACGTGCAAAAATTCATTAAACTTAAATAGTTTAAACCTGGGTTAAAGGATTTTCATTTCTGTCCTTCTATTCTTTGCTCTTCCAGATTCTGCACTATTATCTGTAATGGGTTTTTCACTTCCAAAACCTTTTACCTCTATCCTACTCTTATCTATACCATATTCTAGCAGACTATTCATTACTGACTGGGCTCTTTTCAGTGAAAGCTCTTTATTATGTGCTTCAGACCCAACATTGTCTGTATGACCGCTTAATTCTATTCTGAGTGTTGGGTTGTTATTCAACAGTGAATGAATTTTCTTAATTTCGATATCGGATTCGCTTTTTGGTTCATATTGATCCGTGTCAAAAAATATATTTTCGAGTACAATACTCACGCCTGAGGATAATTTGGACAATGGGACATCCACTAAGAAAGGCTTTGCAGCGCTACCCTCTTTGGCCGTGAAATTAGCCGAATAGAATAAATAATCTGGTGCTGATACATTTAACGCATAATCTCTGTCTGTTGGAACAGTCACCAAAAAATTACCATCCACTGTATTAGAATATGACTCTACAACGGTTTTTCCAGTTTTTATATCTATCAATTCAAAAAAAGCTTGAATAGGTTTTTTACTTACCTCATCAAACACAAAACCTTGCATATAATTGACTCTAGTAGGTCGTATTTCAGGATATAATTCAAACTGGTATAAATCCAATCCCCCTAGACCACCTTTTCTATCAGAGGAGAAGTAAGCGATTTCACCACTTGCAGTTACGACGAGGCTGTTTTCGTTGTTGTGTGTATTGATTGGATATCCAAGGTTGACTGGCATACCCCATTTTCCATTCTCATCTTTTCGAGAAACGAAAATATCCTCCCCACCCATTCCAAGGTGTCCATCAGAGGTGAAGTATAGTGTTCGTCCATCAGGGTGTATTAGAACGGACGATTCATCTCTAGGGGTATTTACAACTTCACTGAGTTTTGTCGCTAGCGTCCACTCTCCTTCTTTGTTTAATATGCTTGTGTAGATATCGAGATTATTGATTCCCCTTTTCTTTTTATTTGCTCTTACGAAATACAATGTCCTGCCATCGGCCGAAATTGATGGTTGCGTTTCCCAATTTCTTGAATTGATATTTGGCCCCATATTTCGAGGTTTGGACCATTGGTTGCCAACTCTAAATGAATAGAAAAGGTCACAGCTTCCTAATCCTTTCTTCCCTCCTCCATACTCTCCATACACATTTTCACATGCCGTAAACACTATCAATTCTCCATTTGGGGCTATAGAAGGAGCTCCCTCATTGCCGGAAGTATTGATGTATTTTAGGGCTTTGGCCATTTGCCATTGGTCATTCTCTTTGACGGAAATATAAAAATCTTCTTGTTCAAGGCTAGAGTTTTCTACTTTTACCCTTCTTGTAAACAACATCGTTTGGTCATTGGCTGTAAGCGTGGGAAAGTACTCACTATTGGAAGAATTGATAGCCGATCCAAGAGAAATAGGATCAAAAGGCACTGGATGTTTAATGGCTTCCGTGGCAAAATAGCATGTTGCTAAATGAGAACTTGCTTCGTTCAATAGTTTTGAATCAGCGTCCCTATATTTTCGGAAATATTCAAGTCTCTCTATAGATTTTTGGTAATTTCCTTCGGACAAATATATTCTTCCTAAAAATAGATGTGCATTGGGGAAAAAATTTGGAGAAATTTTTATTACCTTTTCGAGTTCTAGTTTAGCTTCATCAAACTGTTTGCTATCCTGATGCAATTGAAATTTAAGCATATGGGCATCGGGGTAATCAGGGCTTCTTTGGATAGTTTTGACAACCCACGTCATTGCCTCTTCATCGTTTCTTTGTTGATACGCAGTTTTCGCTTTTTCAAAAAGCTTCTCTGTCTTTTTATCAATCAATTTAGCAGGTTGACTGCAAGCTTGAACAGCTACAAGTAGAAATAGTATTAGATATAGTCGTGATATTTTCATGTTCTTGCTAAGGTATATTCAAATATTTATGTGTCTGGAGAGATATACTCCAACGGGGATTTTCTTTCACATATTCAATTACCAATTGTGTGATCTTATCTCTTTTACTCCATTCGGGTTGGAGATACAGTCGACAGTTATCGGAGACCAAAGCGGCATGCTCCTCGGCGAACTTAAAGTCGCTTTTATTCACGACAATTATCTTTAATTCATTACTTTTTTGATAAATAGACTCCACAGGAGGTTTGAATTTCTTAGGTGAGAGGCAAATCCAATGCCAATCTCCAACCAATTTATGAGCCCCTGAAGTTTCAATATGTATTCTTAGCCCTAAACTCTTCATTTCGATTACTAATGGCGTAAGGTCATACATAGCTGGTTCACCACCTGTAATAACGATATGTAATGCCTTTGATTTTAAAACTTCATGCGTCAATTCAGCAACTGACATTTTAGAATGATCGTCAGCATTCCAACTCTCTTTCACATCACACCAAGAGCAACCAACATCGCAACCTGCTAGCCTGATAAAATATGCGGGAGTACCCGACCAGTAACCCTCACCCTGTATAGTGTAAAAGTATTCCATCACTGGATATTTGAATGCTAAATTATTATTTTTCTCAGTATCTGACATGAAAGGTATGGCGTATAACGATGTTCAAATTTAACAATTGAACAGCACTAATAATAAACAAATGACAAAGGTTATTCTATTTTACTGTTAACAGAAATGTACAGTAATTATTTTGTCTTAAAAAAAACTCATACAGATTAAAGAGTTTGTGAAAACTCAGGTAAAAAAATTTATGTGCCTACCGACATAGATCAGTAATCCTCTGCACCTTTCGATGTTTATCGTGAGATAAATGAGGCCCGCCTTAGCTATTCCGAGATCAGCCCAATAAAAAAACTGTTAGCTTTCCAAATTGTAAAACCTGTATGAGAAATATTTTTAAGAACTTAATTCAAATGTACGTATTACTTGATAAATCGACAAATAATTTATGCTTTTTTCGACCAAAATAGCTTAAGCGTATTAACTTCCTGAAAAGTAATCCTCTTTATCTGCAAATAAAACATTAAATGAGGTCATACTTCCATAACATCTGGTGATATACTGTTGAAGGTGCACTTTCTCTTCATCTGAAAGAACTTTATGACTATTGATATTTTGTTCTAAAACTCTTAATCGATCTCTCATCATAACGATTTTATGAAAGAATATCTCCACTGGAATTTCTTTAGACTTAAGGTCTTTATTGGCTGGCTGCAAGGTCATCATACCTCCATCCCATTTACTTCCTAATTCCACAACATGCGTGATATTGGTCATTTCAGTTAGGACTTTTTTAAGAGCCTTCTCGACATCTGACATTTCCAGTTTATCATCAGGAGCTTCTTGTCCATATTCCAGTACTTCAAAGTTTTCAAAGGATTTCGATATCTCTTTGTCTTCTCCTCTAAAGAAAACCCTCCAAGTACTCATGTTATCATGCGTGACTATACCTTCTCCAAATGTGGGGTGATTTACTCTTGTTCCGATACTTATATTCATAATTACTAAATTTAACTATACTTATGCACATCCATTACATTGAGATGCATTTTACCTTCTTGGTCTTGCCAGAAATTTCTTTCAAATTTCTTATTCCAAACCCAATCTTCAATATGATACGAAAAATTTGCGTAAACGTTCTGATGGTATTTATCATCAAAGCCTTTTATTCTAATCAAAATCTCAGGGTGCATTTCTTTAAAATTATCTTTTGTTATGCCAAACAACGGACTTTTCTTATCTATTACATGGTGTATTGTCCAGGTCAGGGGCAAGAAAGTGATGTTGCGAACCACTAGGTCCAGATTATAATATCGTAAAGTTTTATTCTCTGGGTTAAAAATTGCTGCGGTTACAATTGCCTCTGTATCAATCATTATAGAATTACGTTTATTGACAATTTTAAATTTTAGGGTAGTATGTTTTGGATCCTCTTCATGGACTAATAGATTATCTGAAAACAGAATTCTAGTATTTGGCATAGAGAAACGAGAATATACAAGCCCCGCCAATAAGGCAACGCTAAGCATCCCAAGAAATATCTCAATAATCACTATGACGTTTGCGGTAACACTCACAGGTGATATATATCCATAGCCAACAGTAGCAAATGTCTGAAAACTAAAGAACAGACTATTTAGGAAGTCAGAAGTCTCAGATCCTGTATGACTAATGGTAAAATGATGCATTCCTAAAGAATAATAAAGCAAACCAAAAAACACGTTAATTATTAGGTAGAATAAAACCAATAAAATAAGTAATTTGTATAATTCAATAGAAATAAGATAATGAAATATATCTTTTAAAAAGCTGCGATTCCCAGACTTAATTACATTAAACGAACCATCCTTGTTTATACTTTTTTGTGCTATAGGGCTTCCGAGTTCCGAGAAGCCAATATCCTCACCTTTTTTGTTTCCTTTACCCATCGCCTATGTGATTACTTCTGCTCCTTTATGACGGGTTGCTTTTAAAGTGTTTTTAAGCAATGATACAATTGTCATTGGCCCTACCCCACCTGGCACAGGCGTTATGAAAGAACATTTTTCGGCTACATTCTCGAAATCGACATCCCCATGGAGTCTGTATCCACTGACCGTATCTAATGCAGACACTCGAGTAATTCCGACATCTACGATTATAGCACCTTCTTTAACCATATCTTGTGTAATGAATTTAGGCTTACCCAGTGCAACTATTAGCATATCGGCATTGGCACATAATTTGGCAAGATTTCGAGTGCGGCTATGCGCTAAAGTAACCGTACAGTTACCAGGATATTTGTTTTGAGAGAGCAGGATACTCATTGGTGATCCAACGATATGGCTTCTACCCACTACCACACATGTTTTGCCTTCTGTTTCTACTTTATATCTTTCTAGAAGTTGTAATATACCATATGGGGTTGCAGGCAAAAATCCGTCTAATCCAAGTGCCATTTTTCCCACATTTACTGGATGAAATCCATCGACATCCTTTTCGGGATGTATTGCTTCGAGGACAGCTTGTTCATCAATATGGGATGGCAAGGGCAATTGCACTATAAATCCATCCACATCAGGGTTATTGTTAAGTTTTTCGACCTCTGACAATAATTCACTCTGCGATGTAGTATCTTCTAATTTGACTAATGTACTTTTAAAACCTACCTTATCGCAAGCCTTTACTTTAGCGTTTACATATGTTTTGCTTGCACCGTCATTCCCGACAAGTATGGCCGCAAGATGAGGCTGTTTCCCACCAGATTTCACAAATAATTCAACCTCAACGGCTAATTCATCTTTTATCTCATTTGATGTTTGCTTTCCATCCAGTAACGTCATACTTTTAGGCTTTTTTTTAGTGTTTCGTATTATCTTTTCACTCCTCCTGCATTCTTAAGATTTTTCATCATTGCCATCATATTCTGCTTGTTGGACATGAGTTTCATCATTTTTTTCATCTCTACAAATTGCTTTATTAGTGCATTGACATCTTCTACTGGCACGCCTGTACCTTTGGCTATTCTTTTTTTACGACTCATATCAATAATCGTATAATCTTGTCTCTCTTGAACAGTCATGGATCTAATGAGAGCTTCTATTCCTTTGAATGCGTCATCATCAATTTCGGTGTTTTTCATAACCTTCCCCATACCGGGTATCATTCCCATCACATCTTTGAGGCTACCCATTTTCTTTATCTGTTGGATTTGTTTTAAGAAGTCATCGAAGTCGAAAGTGTTTTTACGCATTTTTCTTTCAAGTCGCTTGGCCTCTGCATCATCCATTTGCATTTGCGCCCGCTCTACTAAAGAGACAACATCTCCCATTCCCAATATTCTGTCTGCCATTCTTTCAGGGTAGAATATATCAAGGGCTTCCATTTTTTCACCTGTACCGATGAATTTTATCGGTTTGTTGACAATAGATTTTATCGACAACGCGGCACCACCTCTAGTATCACCATCTAATTTGGTAAGTACTACACCATCAAAATCAAGACGTTCGTTAAAGGTTTTCGCAGTATTCACTGCATCTTGACCAGTCATGGCATCTACGACGAAGAGTGTCTCCGAAGGATTAATAGCGCGTTTTACTTCTTCGATTTCCGCCATCATGGCCTCATCAATTGCCAAACGTCCTGCGGTATCAATTATTATAGCATTCATGCCATTGGCTTTGGCAAATTCTACTCCCGCTTTGGCTATTGATACAGGGTCTTTAGATTCAGGTTGAGAGAAAACTTCGACACCTATAGACTTACCAACAACTTCTAATTGCGTGATAGCCGCCGGACGATACACATCACATGCTACTAATAATGGTCGTTTATTATGTTTTGTTTTTAACCAAAGTCCAAGTTTACCGGTAAAAGTTGTCTTTCCAGATCCTTGCAGTCCTGACATTAAAATAATGGTTGGCTTATCCTTGAGATTGATTCCTTCCATTTGTCCACCCATGAGATCTTTCAATTCATCATGGCATAGTTTAATCATCATTTGTCCTGGTTTCACGGAGTTTAACACATCCGCACCCATAGCTTTTTCTTTAATACTAAGAGTAAACTCTTTGGCCGTGTTATAGTTAACATCCGCATCCAAGAGCGCTCTCCTAATCTCTTTCAGTGTGGAGGCAATATTAACTTCTGTTATTTTACCTTGACCTTTTAATAGGCTAAATGCCCTGTCGAATTTGTCACTTAAATTATCAAACATCTATAAATATCATTATTTCATTAGAGATGTAAAAGTAATTAATTGGATTCAGATATTCATGACAAATTGGGTATTAAATGACAATCTGGTACTAGAATTATTCATACATTTG
>JAJRRH010000141.1 GCA_024279715.1 Bacteroidota bacterium | reverse complement strand
AAGGAGAGATACAACGCCGATTGGATTTCTTGTACCGCTTGGAAACCAAACATAAGGTGTCGAGCACTGCTGAGCTAATGGAAATAGAGTCAAAGTTGAGTAGCAGTTTGACAGAAGCAGATTTATTTCAGAAAAGGCTAAATGAACTTGATAGAGAGAAGGAAGTAACACATATTGAATTAAAAAGGATTGCCGATGATTTGACCACCTCTAGAAAGTCAAAATCTAAATCATTTGAAAAAAAAGTGAAAAAATTATTGGCTAATCTATCCATGACAAAAGCGGAAGTCAGAGTGGATGTGACCACGGTTGATGATTATCGATTGTCTGGTCAAGACCAGGTGAATTTCATGTTTAGTGCCAATAAAGGCATGGGGTTTCAGGATTTAAGTAAAGTGGCTTCAGGGGGTGAACTATCAAGAGTGATGCTCGCCATCAAGTCAATATTGGCGGATAGAAGTGGATTGCCGGTCTTGATATTTGATGAAATTGATACTGGTATCTCCGGAAAAGTATCTAGTCAGGTTGCCAAAATGATGAAAGATATTGCGGAAGCAAGACAAGTTTTTGCTATTACCCATCAGGCGCAAGTAGCTTCTTTAGGAAATTGGCATTACAAAGTGTCCAAGTCAGAAGTTGCGGATAGAACCATTACCAGGGTGCAATTATTGAACAATGATGAACGAGTAAATGAGATTGCAGAAATGATTTCAGGCAGTGCAGTCACAGAGCAATCTATCGCTAATGCATCTGAATTGCTAAGTCAAGATGTTTGAACGAATAGAGGCGATAGATCAATGGTTGATGCTATATCTCAACGGAATGCACAGTGCTGAGATGGATGTGGTGATGACATATATTAGTTTGTCTTTTACTTGGATTCCGTTGTTCATTATGGTGATCTATCTTGTTTTCAAGAAGTATTCTACCAAAGGGCTGCTATTTTTTTTAGTATTTGCCGGACTTACTGTGTTATTGGCAGATAGAATATCCGTGATGGCTTTCAAAGAGGTAGTACAGAGATACCGCCCTTGCCATAATGGTGAAATTGGAAGCCTAATCCATATCGTAAATGATAAATGCGGTGGTCAATTTGGATTTGTCTCGTCCCATGCTACAAATTTTTTCGGACTAGCAGTTTTTTTTGGATCTATCCTGTCATTTAAAGGGAAATGGATCATGCCCTTTTTCTTGATTTGGGCTTCTATTATTGGGTACAGCAGAATCTATTTAGGGGTGCATTACCCATTAGATGTGATAGGTGGGGCACTATTAGGTTCCTTTATTGGTCTAATAACCTATAGCTTGTTTATGATTTTCTTTTTAAAAAAAGAACGAGTCCTCGTTTAACCCGCTTTATTCATTCAAAAACGAAGGGCATTGTATGAATACTTCGACAAGCTCAGCAGAATTACGAGCTGGGTTGTGGAAAGCAAAGCGTGAAACCCCGATTTAGAAACACCCAAATTTGGGCGTTTGAAAAACCCCAAACTTGCAGGTGTTACTTAATCGCTGAAAAGTTTATGAATTTTTCGGGTTAAGACTCTATTTCTATGGAAGCATTTTTAGGCTCTGCAAAAAATCGCTTTTGAAATACCAAGATACTAATGATACCTGTTGAAATAGCAGTATCTGCAATGTTAAATATAGGTTTGAAGAATTGAAAATTATTTCCTCCCACGACAGGAACCCATTCGGGCCAAGTAAATTCAAACAACGGAAAATACAACATGTCAACCACATTGCCGTGTAAGAATCCAGCATATCCTTTACTTGGCATGTACTCAGCAATGATTGAAGTATATAATGGGCTGTCGGTAAAGATCAGACCGTACAAGGCACTGTCAATAATATTACCAATAGCACCAGCCAAAATCATGGATCCACAGATAATAAGTCCTGTAGAGTATTTTTGTTTAATGAATTTGTAAAGCACTACGGCTATAACACCAATAGCACCTATTCGAAAGACGCTAAGAACTAGTTTTCCGATACTCCCACCAAACTCCAATCCGAAAGCCATGCCTGGATTCTCAATGAAATGAAGAATGAACCAATCTCCAAAAACATGAATACTCTCTCCTTGATACATGTGAAGCTTCACCCATATCTTGAGCGCTTGATCAAGAAAAAGTATAATAAAAACAGTGAATGCAGCTTTTTTCAAAATTTAGAGGTCTTATTTTTGCTGTCTTTTGGCTTCGATACTCAAGGTTGCATGAGGTACTAGCATTAATCTCTCCTTCTGAATGAGCTTCTTTGTGACTCTACATACCCCGTATGTCTTATTTTGGATACGGAGTAGTGCATCTCCAAGATGCTTGATGAATTTCTCTTGACGTATAGCCAATTGAGCTGTCTCCTCTCTTGTCATAGTATCTGACCCATCTTCCATCAATTTGAAAGTTGGAGAGGTGTCATTTGTACCATGGTCGTCCTTAAGCGACAAGCTACTATTTAGTAGCTCAAGATCTTCTTTTGCGGTAATTACTTTTTTTTCAATAAGGTCTTTGAACATTGCCAAATCCTCTTCGGAATAGCGTACTTCGTTTTCTGCCATAATTTTTATATTTTATTTTTTATTAATTGAAATAGTAGTTTGAACACTTTCTTCAAGTTCTACTACTATTCCGGTATTTATTTTGTCAAAAGATATACTTTCAGCAAGGATTTCAGCGCAAATATAGTCCATATTGTCTATAATAGCTACCTCTGTTTCATTATTCGTTTGAATAATTAGTTCAATCCTATCTGTGACATCAAATCCACTCTCTTTTCGATGGTTTTGAACTCTGTTAACTAGCTCTCTAGCAATGCCTTCTGACTTCAATTCTGGCGTGATGCTGATGTCAAGGGCAACTGTTACATTGCCTTCATTGGCTACCAAAAGTCCAGGAATATCAGCCGAACTTATATCCACTTCAGAAAGAGCAATATCAAAAATAGTACCATCTATTGATACGGGTACTACTTCACCTTTTTCAAGTGACCCTATTTGATTTGCATCAAATTGATTAATGGCAGCAGCAATTGATTTCATATTCTTGCCATATTTCGGGCCCAATGCTTTGAAATTAGGTTTTACTTTTTTAACCAATACATTAGAATCCTCATTTAGGTACTCGATCTGCTTTACATTCACTTCTGAGAGAATAAGGTCTTTTACTTTTTCAATTCTTTCTTTTTCATCCTCACTGAAGATGGGAATCATTATCTTATTCAATGGTTGTCGCACTTTTATCTCTTCCTTTTTTCTAAGGCTTAATACCAAAGAAGATATACGTTGCGCACGATCCATACGTAATTCAAGTTCTTTGTCTATCAATTGACTGTCCGATTTCGGGAAGTTGGCGTGATGCACAGATTGAATATCGAATCGACTGCTACATGCGTTCAAATCACGGAATAATTTATCCGCAAAAAATGGCGCAATCGGAGACATCAATAGCGTTATGGTCTCCAGACAAGTGTACAGTGTCTGATAGGCAGATATTTTCTCATTTCCATAACTGCCTTTCCAAAAGACTCTTCTGCTCAGTCGTACATACCAGTTACTCAGCTGATCCGTTACAAAGTTCTGAATCAGGCGCCCTGCTTTTGTAGGTTCGTAACTGTCATATAGATTTTCAACATCACTTATCAATGTGTTCAGCTTGGAGATAATCCATCGATCCAATTCTCTTTTATCTATATCTTCTATTTCCGCTTCTTCAAAAGAGAAATTGTCTAGGTTCGCATATAAGGCAAAAAAGTTGTAGGTATTGTAGAGCGTTCCGAAGAATTTTCTTGATACTTCTTCGATACCCTTGATATCAAATTTAAGGTTGTCCCACGGCTGCGCATTAGTAATCATATACCATCGCGTGGCGTCAGGACCATATTTTTCAATAGTTGTAAATGGATCAACCGCATTGCCAAGGCGCTTTGACATTTTTTGACCTTTGGCATCTAAAACCAAACCATTTGACATTACGTTTTTATATGCTATTGAATCAAAGTTCATTGTCGCAATCGCATGCAATGTAAAGAACCAGCCTCTTGTCTGATCCACACCTTCAGCAATGAAATCTGCTGGAAATGTCAAACTGTTGTCTATTAGCTCTTTGTTTTCAAAAGGATAGTGATATTGTGCATATGGCATTGATCCTGAGTCAAACCAAACATCTATTAGGTCAGATTCTCTAGTTAATTTCACGCCGTTGTTACCTGCGAGAATAATCTTGTCCACTACATTTTTATGCAAGTCAAATGTGTCATAGTTCTCTTGACTCATATCCGTAGGATCAAAATTCTCAAGAGGACTGGCGTCCATATAACCTGCAGATATCGACTTTTCAATTTCTTTCTTCAATTCTTCTACAGAACCTATGCATTTCACTTGAGAGCCATCCTCACTTGTCCATAATGGGAGGGGGATGCCCCAGAATCTAGATCGAGAAAGATTCCAGTCATTTAGATTTTTTAACCACTCTCCAAATCTCTTTTCACCTGTCCATTGAGGTTTCCATTGGATCGTCTTGTTGAGTTCTATCATTCGCTCTTTGCGAGCCGTACTCCGTACAAACCACGAGTCCATTGGGTAGTATAGGATAGGCTTGTCCGTTCGCCAACAGTGCGGGTAACTGTGCTCGTATTTTTCAACTTTGAAGGCTTTGCCGTCTTCTTTTAGCTTAATAGCAATCTCTACATCGACAGATTTGTCCGGTGCCGAGCCTTCATCGTAATATTCGTTTTTGACATACTTTCCTGCCAATTCACCTAATTGAGAGACAAATTTCCCCTGAAGATCCACCAAGGGTACAGGGTCGTTGTTTTCATTAAGTATAAGCATGGCAGGAATGTCATACTCTTTTGCTACCATGGCATCATCTGACCCAAAAGTTGGTGCAATATGTACAATGCCAGTACCTTCAGAGGTGGTTACGAAATTTCCACCAATAACTCTGAAAGCCTTGTCTGCATTTTCAAATGGAAGAGCATAAGGCAGTAATTGTTCATACTGCAGCCCTATTAAGTCTTTCCCTAGACACTTGCCAATAATCTCATAAGGAATTGTTTTAGTGCCATTTTCAAAAACTTCAGAAGAGAAATCTTGCGATGCTTCATAAGAAAAGTATTTTGACACCAATGCCTTAGCAAGAATCAAAGTGTTAGGCTCACCAGTGTATTGATTGAATGTATTGATAATGACATATTCAATTTTATGTCCGACAGCGAGAGCAGTATTAGAGGGTAGTGTCCAAGGTGTTGTAGTCCAAGCGATAAAGCTAGGTTTGGCAATTGGATTAGCATCTGACGACAATAATTCATTAAAGCCCTCTAAGCTCTCATCGTGGAGATGAAAGATAGCAATTACTGTGGTGTCTTTTACATTGCGGTATGAACCAGGTTGATTAAGTTCATGCGAACTAAGTCCTGTTCCAGCCTTCGGCGAATAAGGTTGAATGGTATAGCCTTTGTATATTAAATCTTGGTCAAAAAGCTTTTTTAATTGATACCAAACAGATTCAATATATTTGTTCTCATACGTTACGTATGGATCCGACATGTCAACCCAATAGCCGATTTTACTTGTAATGTCATTCCAAAGATCCGTGTATTTCATCACAGATTTTTTGCAGGCAGCATTATATTCTTCAACGGAGATAGTCTTACCAATGTCTTCTTTAGAAATGCCTAATTCTTTTTCGACGCCCAATTCTACTGGCAGTCCGTGAGTGTCCCATCCAGCTTTTCTCTTTACTTGAAACCCCTTGAGCGTCTTGTATCGACAGAAGATGTCTTTGATCGATCGGGCTAGGACATGGTGAATGCCAGGTTTGCCATTTGCTGAAGGAGGTCCTTCATAAAAAATATAAGGCTCACTACCTTCTCTTAATGAAACAGATTTCTCAAATATTTTTTCTTTTTGCCAGAATTCGAGTATCTCTTTTCCGATTTCGGACAAGTTCATTCTTTTGTATTCAGTATATTTCTTCGACATCGGAGCTTAAGAATTT
>JAJRRH010000140.1 GCA_024279715.1 Bacteroidota bacterium | reverse complement strand
TTTTCAGGAGCATCCATATCATATACATTGCCTGCAAGAGCGTGTTCTGCATAAGTCATTGGTGCAAATTCAGTTCCATTTCCATTGTCAAGTGCAAAATCAACAAGACCAAATTCAGTCGAAGCAACATTTGCTGTTCCAACTTCTTCGAGAACTAATTGGTCTGCACCTTGAGCATCAACGAGTGATATAGAAACATTTAGTTCAACTCCGTTTTGCAACAATGCACCATCATTACGAACTCTAGCAACTACGTTGATAGGAGATGTTGTCATAATGTGTTCTTGAGCAGTAAGGTCAAATTCGCCAGTAGGAACTGCAGCTTTGTAAGAAGCTGGAGAATCTACTCTAACCATTTGAAGGTCAGCGGTGTAGAGTTCGCCTTTGAATTCGTGAGCACCGATGTCATATCTTTGACCAGTAATTCCACGGCTTGTGCCATTAACGTCATCATATACGTCATCGAGGCGAAGACCACGGTTGTTAAGAACAGATCCTTTAGGGAATTTGCCATTAACTTTCTTAACTAGTATATTATCCGAAGAGATGTCTAAATCGCTCATTAAGTTATGTTGGATTGAGTTCTTATCAGAACCAGTCCATATTCTCCACTGCTCGTGATTAACGAAGTCATTTCTGTCATAGTCGTGAAGTATTCCGTCATTTTTAGGATCAGTTTCAACTAATTTAACTAGAACTGCACCAGAGCCATTTGCGATGTGATAAGCATTATTGTCGAATGCAGGACCGCCGTCTTCTGGTAATAATCCTTGAATAAAGATAGCCGAAGCGTAGTCATTGTTCATTGAAATTGATTCATCTGTGATAGCAACGATATTGTTGTAAACTTGAGCTCCAGATGTATTTTGTACTCCGATACCAAATACTGGACCAGAAGCTAAACCATTAGCATTAGCACCCATTAGAACTGTATTATTAAATATCATGTCACCGCTTGACTTGTAGAATGCAAATTCTTGGTCTTGAGTAAGCATGTCAGTAATTAAATCGTCACCAGCAGTTTCACGTTGAGTAAATACACGGATACCAGCTTTTGCAGCCGAAGCTGAAGTAGCATCAAGACCCATCACAACATTATTCATAAGAAGTGTTGCTTCTTCTGATTCAGGGAATACTTGTACGTTTTCTTCAACTTGTCCAACTTCAAGCATTTGTTGCTCAACCTTGATACCAGTAGCGAATACAGGAGAAGATACTCCAGAGATACGGTTTCCATTTACAACCATACCGCTTGTGTGATAGCCTTTAAGCATGTCATTTGAGCTTTCTTCGTATACTATACCACCAATCATAATTCCAGCAGCATCATATTCATTCATAATACCAGTGCCAAAACCATTTTCAGTATTATCCATGTAGGAGCCATTAGGATTAACATTAGTGATAATATTTCCAACAACTGTTGAATTATCTTCGTTTCCAATTGCTATACCAGCACGTCCAACATTAGTGATAATATTGTTGCGATAGATATTGTCGTGGTTATTGTAGTTTAGGAATTTAGTTACGCCTACAGATTTGTCATATAGAGGTCCCATTCCAAGTGAAAGGATACCATATCCAAATCCTGATATTTCGCAATTTTCGATAGTATTGAAAGCGTTCGGAACTGTATCAATAGAAGCATTCACAAAATCTTCATCATATGCCAATACATCAGGGTCGAAGAGTGTTCCACGGTTTACGATACCAGCAGTATAGGTATAATCAAATATTACTTCGCCGTCAAGATCTACTGAGATTGCTGCATCTGGTTCGAATGTGATATTTGTACCAGCATCTGCGGAAATAATTCTTGGTGGGTGAATTTGGTTCAGTCCATCAGTTCTATCAGGGAAAGGATTTCCAAGTTCTGCATTTTCAATAACAAGATTTCTCAATGTTATGTTTTGCGTACCTTGTCCCAAATAAATTGGTGCCGAAAACTCATTGATTGTACTCATAGAGAATCTCAAAGAATTAAGTGCACCACCATCAAAGGTGATATATCCAGCTGAATAAATATTTGCAGGATCGGTGTATCTATTGATAGCAGCATCCACACTAGATGTGTTATTTAATGATTGACCAAATTTAAGCCCATATCCTTCATAAGAATTCATATTGATGGTTACGCCATTTTTAACCATTGCACGGTTATCAGCAATCGTCCAAAGCATTTCAACAACACCATCATTATCTGGCATTCCTAGACCGATTAGTCTAGATGTGAAGTCCCATGCTGGGTTTCCAGAGATGTTGTAATTTTCATCTGTCAGTTTGAAAGTAATGTCACCACTTACACCTAGGTAGTATAAATCTTCCATTGCAGTTTCGATAGTAGGGTAGTTACGATCGTCATCACCTGATTCGTTCATAAGCCCGACTGTGTAGATACCTTGAAGACCTTCACCAACTTCAAAATCAACACTCATCTTGTTGTTATCCCAAAGATCTGATTCAAGTTCTCCAGATATAAAGAATATTTCAAACTCTGCAGTATAAATTCCTTTTTCTGAGAGATAAGTTTCTTCAAAGACTAATTTTCTGGTATTGTTTCTTCCAGACGGAATATCTGCTATAGCGTTTTTAGTAACAAGTGATTCTACAATGTCACCATTCGAGTCTTTGATAATACATTCAGCTGATATAATCAGCTCATCTGATATACCTGGATCAGATACAGCGTCATCTAGCCCATCGTTACGGAAGATAGCAACAGGGAAGAATGGACGATTTGCTATAATTTGGTCTTCTCTTTCCAGTTCTATACCAACTGGTTGAGGGAAGAGAATTGTATCGGCAACTAAGTCAATACGTTCGGCCACTCTAATTGTGTAATCGGCACAAATGAATTCCCATCCATCATTTCTATTTCCACCAGTAGGACGTGGGAAATAGTCATTATAAGGCTCATCATCTTTGTTTGGATCTCCATCAATTGAGACAACAGACATTCTAACACAATAGCGACCAACGTCCAAGGGCTTAAAAGGAGCGAAGTCAATTTCTATAGATTCGCCACTTTCTAGCTTTGATTCTTCATTGATTTCATCCCATTTAAAGTCTGATTCGCCCCAGTGAACTAAATCACCAGGATTCATATCCTCATCTAATTCAAATATATCTACTCTTCCCACAAACTCACTAACTTTATTCAAGCCAATGTTACGGAAGGTAGCTTCAACTGGCATAAGCGACAGCTTTCCATAAAGCATAAAATCACCAGCTTCAGTCTTAGGCTGGTCAATTTCCTTAACAGTCATATCGTTTTCTGCCATGAATGTGAACGGGAAGTACATTGGGTCTGAACATCCGCCCTCATTACCATCTTCGTCAAGGAATTGAATAGCTAGTGTGTATTCGCCGGCTTGATTACCATAAATACCGCCATCATTACGAACCCAAGAACCATTTGGGTCTTCGTACTGTGCTCTGTAATTAGCAGTCCACATCATTTCGCCATCACCATTTCTAGTAACACCATAGCTACCAATGTCGCTTGGACCAACAGGAATCAGATAATCATCTGCGTTAGGACCAAAAGCCGCACGGTAAACAACAGTTTTGCTAGGAGAAGGACCAACAATCCAATATTTCATAAATTGACCATCAGTAGGATCGGTTGGGAAGGTAACGCTAGGAAGCGGGAAGTCAATAGCTTCGCCGTTAGGATAGATTTTTGGCTTACGGTTTCCGCCGTCATACTCTTCGGCAGCGAATAAGATTCCTTCGTTAGCAGGGAATGGGAACATTTCAACACCTTGGATGTCGATAGTGTAATCAACTGCTTGTCCCATATATATGTAACCATAGATACCTCTCCAGTTTTGACCAACAACGCAAGGATCATCATTTTCTCCACTTTGTCTTGTGTAGTCAGACATAATACGCAGACGAGTTTCGCCTGGGGAAACACCGTTACAAGGAAGAGTATAATCAAATTCTAACTCTATCCAATCTTTTGCAGCGTAGATGCTTGGTGGATAGCCATTGTTTGAGCTAAAGCCCCAAGTACAAGTCCAGTAATTCCAAGTTCGGAAACGAGAAGAGTTGTAAGCACAAGTACCTTGATAAACACCTGCTGTACCTTTAGCACAATTTAGTACACCACTCCATTGGAACGGGAATTCTAAACTACCCTCATCTGTTCCAAATGTCTCATCGTTATCAACATCAATATAAACTCTAGCGTGTTGATACCTTGGAGATTGACCATAATCACGGGCAGACAAAACAGTGAACTTAATTGTATAAGTAACTCCTATTTGCATTGGAGCTGGGTCAATGTCGCTATTGTCTAATGTTCTGAAAGCATAACAGAAGTTATCATAATCGGTTCCAGAACTTGCGTATGGGCAAATTCTGTCATAAAGAGAATAACCAGACTCGTCTGATTCAGTTCCTTTTGGGAATATTCTCACATCTGTAATCTTGCTACGGTTGTAGGCATAGTGACCACCTGGCCCAAAGTTGAAGTCATAACACCATGCTCTTATGTAGCCTGGAGGATCGGACGGATCGCAATAGGGTGAGGCATCGCTTGTTTGGTAGGCCTCAGTAATCTGAGGAGCCAATGCAAATGCAATAGCAAAAAATGCAAAAGCTGTAGCTCGTGCAATTTTACTTTGTAGATTTTTTATCATAATAGTATCCTATTATTAATTGATGAAAATTAGTTAAATTAAATTCTGTTTTTATCAGGGTCTATGTGCAAGTCTACGGGGCTTACAATCTTGTTAAATTCAAACAAATCTTATTTCGTGTCCCCCTCCCAAAAACCATAACAATAGTTTTATGGAAAAGTTACAAAAAAAATAATTTATTTTTTAAATGAACACAAAAAATGTAAATCAAGCACAAGAATGTCTTATGCTCAACTTACAATAATACGAAATTTTAATATAAAACAAAAAAATTAAAAGTATATGCTTATTCCTAGTTTATAATTATCGAGTACAAATGGCGAGGCGGATTCAACTGGCCAGTTTACATTATTTTTTCTTAGTTCGCTCATTCCATAGGAGATTCCGTTTTGCAGTATGAAGTTTACAAGTGGTACGGCAAGCGGGCTATTTTTTAATATTTTATCCACAAAACCTTCGGCAAGGCTTTTTGAGGCTAGCTCAATAATTCCACTGAGGCTTGCATACCAGAACATTAGTCTTGGGTGGACGAGGGTTCTTTCGAAAGCGGAATTGATTGCAAATGATTTCATTATCTCGAATGAAATACCTGCTTCAAAGCTTTCGGAGTAGCGCGCATCTTTGCCAAAGATGTTCATAATTGGGTCTATGCTTTCTTGAGATTCTGCTAGGAAATAGTTTATGCCACTTTCTGATGCTTCGGATAGATTGATGGAGTAATTGTTTCCGATACTGTAGCCATAGGAATTTTTTTCGCCAATGGAGAGCGACCAGGATTTTACAAATCGTGGTATTTGATTTGGATCAGAGCCTAGGTCTTTGCTCAGGTGTTTGATTGCGAGGTAATCGAATTCACTTTTTGTTGTTCCTGTGTAGATGCTGTCGTGAAATATTTTAGAAAAATCAGTGTAACCAAGTTTCAAATCAATTTGGTTAATGTCAGAGAATTTATAATTTTTGTTTGTAACCTCGTTATTCATTGAAGGTGAGGCAAAGCTGTAATTTATTTCAATGCTTGGCTTTTCAATTTCTTCTCTGTAGTCTTTTTTGGAGCCAAAGAAATCCCAATCGCCAAATTCCTCATCCCATTCATCTGAGTAAAGATTGACAGCCATTGCTAATAATAAAGAAAGAGTAGTAATAAAACATTTCATAATAAATTATCCATTGTGGTGGTAAATAATATTAACAACGAGCGATAAGACTAAAAGTTATGAAAATATTTGATTGCGAAGGGATTGCCATCAAAAAGCATGCCCAAGTCCAATGTGGAATGCGTATCCTCCATTGTTTGGCCCAGTCCATGGCCAGGCGAAGTCAAACCGGACGGGTCCTACCATTGTGTCGTATCGTAGTCCGAAGCCATATGCGACGGCGATTTGGAGCAGGTCTTTGATTTCAATTTTATTGTCTTCGGCGGGCAGAAGCCATCCGTAGGCATTGCCATAATCTAGGAATAGTGTAATGCCG
>JAJRRH010000139.1 GCA_024279715.1 Bacteroidota bacterium | reverse complement strand
CCCCAAACCACTTTATTGTCCCTCCTTTCTCTACTTCAAATCGTTTATTGACAATGTTTTTGAGGGTAAAAAGATAGTTCCCTTCTTCAATAGTATAATTTCCATACATACTGAATACACCACGATTATCCATATCCATACTGATCAATCCATGCCCACGTCCCTCAATGACATCTCCTATTTGCTCATCGAATATTAGTCGTATAAAAGCATCTCTATTTATATCGAGATTAAGCATCATATCAAGACCCGAAAACTTAACTTGCGTTACTTCTTTTACTTCAGGCTCCTTGCTAACAAATGAAATAAAATTCTCAAGCTTCACATCTCCCTCATCCCCCAACGGGATATTAATAATCGTTCCCTTATTGGAGTGAGCATCTACCTCTATGAATACATTGCTACCAAATCCACCTATTGCAGCCGTACCACCCGCGAAAGCAGTTCCATAAAACTGACTATTCATACCTTTCTCAAGATTAAAACAGAGCAGGTTGTCAAAGGTGGTGTAAAAATCATAATTCCACTGCTTATACCCTTCATGACCAACAGTACCACTGATATATCCAATATTTCCAAGTTCATCAACAACTGGCGTATTGTCTATTCCCATCCAATCCTTTTCCACTATAACTGTATCAGAAAAAACATAGGTCGTATTGAGAAAATCAATTTTAATCTGCGCCTTGTCCAAATATAATTTCCCTTTAACATCTGGGTCGGTAAATTGCCCTCCTACGTGTAATTTTCCACTTGCCTGTCCACCATAATTTGAGATTCCCTTGGCGTTAATCATTTCAAGTATATCAAGATTCAATTCATTAACGGAGAGGGTGGCATCCAATTTATTCTCATCCAAAGTAGGGTCATATAAACCATCTAGATGTAGCACTTCTACTCCTTCTTTAATCAACTTACCATCTACATTCAAGGTTTTTTTGCCGCTCTGCCAGGTACTATTTGCAGTAAGATCGCCCAATGACCTTCCCATTAGCACTATGCTATCTATGGCCAAAAGAGATTGTACTGCTGGTCTTCCGTATACATTATTTATAGAAGACTCCATATTTACAGTGCCAGCAATTGAGAATTTTTCGGATTTCACAAACTCATTAAGGTGGCTTAGCTTGAAATTTTCAAACTGTATATCCAATAATCTTTCTGGATCTAATGACAACAATCCGTTTAACTTTAGCTTCTCTTCGCCGTTGACAAGTTCAAAGTTGGGGATATCTATTTCTTTTCCATCAAACCTCATCGGATACTCTTCCTTAATAGACCAGTACTCGTCATTGAGTATTAAGTCTGAAGGCATAAAATGGACGACTCCTGATTGCAGTTCATCGAAGACAGTTACAGTCGAGAAGAAGCCTGAGGAGCTAAGTCCCTTTGTAGACCATGACAAATCAGACTCTAAGCTGTCATTGTACATATAGGCAGTATAAACATTATCCTCAAAACTCAATTTATCAGACAATACAGTCTCTCTGTTCTCAAACATCACGTAAGCTCGATCACTATATCTTTCGGCTGTAATCTTGAGGTCTAACAAATCCACACCTTTCCAATGAATGCTATCAGAATGTCCTCCGATTTCAAATTGTTTTTCGCTTGGATTGAGTAGTACTGTAAGAGAACTGCCTTCACTTATTCCTAACTCAGGCATAAATAATTTAAAAATGTCATCCGTTTTCTTAAATTGAATATCCCCCTTCAAATTAAATGTTGAAGAAACCGAATGTTGATTTTTATACCAAGAAGGCATGATATCTTGCATTAACGACAGGACACCCGGGAGAATTGTTTTCATTTTATAATTCCCAGAAATATTAACCTCCAATTCATCGGATTGTAGTTTTAACTCGCGCACACCATCTTTCAAGGTCGTGGCATTAAACAGTACGGAATCTAGCCTTACAGAATCTGTCTCAGTAATTATCCTCAAGTTACGAATGAGCGAATACCCTTGAATATTATCGAGATTATTCCCACGCATTGATGTTGCTATATCTGCCGAGAAACTAGTCAATTCACTGAGCTTTGACAATTGAAGCGCCACCGGATTGGCATGATTAATAGAAAGATTAAAGTCAAAAAGAGGAATACGCTCTACAAAATTGATTGTTCCTAAGAAATCAAATCCCAAATTCGGCTCTTCACCATGTAGCTCTCCGGTGAATAATTTTTCATCTAGCAGTCCATTAATTTGCAAGTTCTCATAACTGTACCCATTATACTGTACTTGGCTTATGCTACCTTCAACATCTGCTGCGAGCTTCTTAAAATCCTTGCCTACGGCATCCAATTGAAGATTGGCAGAAATATTACCCCATCGATCGTCTGCAAGATAAGACTTCAAATCAAACACTTCAGTCGATATTTGTCCTCTCAGGCGATACTGTTCATCCCTCTTATTACGTATTACAGCAACATTAGACTGAATAGAACCCAATGCTGTCTTCAGACTGCCATAAGCAACAAAATCATGAAGAAAACCAGAAAAACTACCCTTAAACCTCATCTGTTTCAGCCTGCTCATACTTGGTGGCAGGGCATTGAAAAAATTACCTAATAGTGGGATATCCAATGATAGCAAGTCATAGTAGTCCGTAGATAACTCCTTGACTTTGAACTTTACGAAAGCATTTTGCACATCCGGAAGACCATCAAAGGACATATTCCCTTTAAATTGAGATCTATCACCAAATCGAATATCCAGCTCCTTGCCTTTCAATCTCTTAATTTTTCCTGTAATCTTACCCGATACCTTCATCTGCTCCCCAGTGTTTTCCAATCCAGTAAGAAAATAACCTAGATCTTTTGTGCTTAACACCGATCCCTCTTCAAGGTTTCCAACAATATCGACATTATCTTGAAATCCTTCTAGATATTTCCCTTTAGGATAATTAAATTTTCCATCAATCAACAAATTGCTATTGGGCGTCATTATAGCAAGTTTCTTAAAATTCATCTCTTTGTCAGAAATGCTTATTTCAGTAGACAATGTATCTAATACGAATCCCCTATCATCACGAAAGTTCAATCGCTGAATGTTCATTGATGTTCTTCCGCCATTGATTTCTATATCTGTAATCTCCGCATTGATGTTGCCCAAATTAATGTGACTAACATCAAATTTTGGTTTCTTCTCTTTGTTATAGTTATTTCTTTTAAAAATCCCATTCTCCACTTCTACAGCATTGGTAGTCATCTTCCACTTGGGTTTGTTATCTTGATGCTGGTTAGAAAAATATCGCTCCAAGATGAACTGAATGTTATCTGTGCTATCGCCTTGCTCTCGATGTAGATCAAACAGGGGTTCTTTTAAAAACAACTTCTCAAACACAATAATCTTATTCGCTCTATCAATAGACTTTATATCCCCGTGTATCTCTTCTACATACGCCAACGTGTCGCCATGTTGATCCTCAATATAAAAACCTGTAAGAACAAAATCGGAAAAAAAATTTATCTCTACATCGTCAAAACTCACTTCTACACCAAGATCCTGTGATATTTGACTGGTGATAAATGACAAGCTCTGCCTCTGACCCCAGCTCGTCTTTGCAACAAAAAAAACGACTATCACCAATAGCAACAGCAGTATGAGCACGATTAGCCCTATTTTTTTTATTGTTTTTCTCACCTTAGCAAAATTAAAATCTTTTCGCTTATAAAAGCATTCAACGACAGACGTTTCTAAAAAATGTGTTTTAGCAATTTTTTGAATAAATTCGCCAAAAATATTCCGTGAACAAATTGACAGAAGATATATATACCCTAGCCATCGAATCCTCATGTGACGATACTGCTGCTGCCGTTTTCTGTAACAACAAAATACTTGCCAATGTGGTAGCAAATCAGGATATTCATGCTCAATATGGAGGTGTTGTCCCGGAATTAGCCTCTCGTGAGCATCAAAAAAACATCCTTCCAGTCGTTCACGAAGCTATAGAGAAGGCAAATATCGAACGGAAAGACATTCATTTAATTGCTTACACCAAAGGTCCCGGACTACTAGGCTCACTCTTGGTAGGAACCTCTTTTGCTAAATCTATGGCACTTGCGCTTCAAGTTCCTTCCATTGGTGTAAATCATATGAGAGGGCATATCCTATCCTTGTTTATCAAAGATGATGATGAAAGAGACACGCCAACTTACCCTTTCATCTGCATGACCGTATCGGGCGGACACACGCAGATATTGCTCGTAAGCAGCCCTCTAGACATTAAAATTCTTGGAGAAACTCGTGATGATGCGGCAGGAGAGGCCTTTGACAAAGCTGCCAAAGTGATGGGACTGCCTTATCCAGGTGGACCTATTATTGACAAGTATGCAAAATCAGGTGATCCTCAACGCTTCCCCTTCCCGCATCCCAATATACCCAACTATGACTTTAGTTTTAGTGGGTTAAAAACGGCTTTTCTTTATTTCATCAGAGATGAAGTGAAGTTTAATGCCAATTTTATTGAAGAAAACATTGAGGATATCTGCGCTTCCTATCAGCAAAAAATTGTTGACATTCTTATCGCGAAACTAAGGCGTGCTGCCAAGGAGTATGACGTTGAATGTGTGGCAATCGTCGGAGGAGTATCCGCTAATTCAGGATTGCGGAAATCACTTCATACGATGTGCGAAAAACTTAGGAAAAAACCATTCTACGCACCATTGGAATACTGTACTGATAATGCGGCTATGATCGGTATCACCGGATACCTATTACACCAAGAAGGAGTCACTTCCGACATGTCTACCACTGCCTCTGCCCGTCTCACGCTCGACGATTAGTTTATTTACCTTCTGCTCTTAGTATCGCATTGACATAGTCCTGTTCTTTTTTGGTCAGGAGGATATCTTCAATCTTGATATTTGGGTTAGGAAGATACCACGGAAATTGCCCAAAGTATTGTTGCCACTCCTCCGACTTGAATTCATATCCATGTTGAGCATAAATTGTGTTTCTTAGTTTCTTCAAATCCTCCTTTGTTAATTCTTTTTTCTTATCAAAATTCAAATAGCCCAAACCCAGAACTTCCCCACTTTTAATCTCAGCATAGTCCGTGGAGATAGAGATAAATGAGTTCGGATTGATAACACCAAACTCTATATCCAATTGAGGAGAAAAATCATGAACCACTATCTTTAATTTTCCAGAAAGAATCCGAATCATTTGACAACTATTGTCCTCGATAAAGTCAAATTTTTTATCCGTTACGATACCCGACCCGACTATTGACCATTCTGCATCGACTCCAAATGAATCCATTACGTAGAAGTATTTGTTCTTCCCCATATCTATCTCAACAGTGAATGAATCTATCTCTCCTCCCGCCCACTTTGATCCGGTAGTCAATACATAATTATAAAACTCTCCAACAGAAACATTACTGCTCGAAGGAAAAGAATAACTGTGTTGAATAACATTGATTCCAGGAGCGAAAGTCACCTCAAACAAGAACACGAATATACCCGGCATACTTTGCGAAAAAACAATCTCACCAAGCTCTTTCAATTCACAGTCTTCACATTCGGCAACTTTCAAGTCATAGGGTAAAATTCTACCTTCATGCATTATCACAAAGTCGGAAATATGAAGTGAATTGCTCATTGCTTCCGTCACGTCGCCCATAGCACTTGGCGCTTGAAATCCCACTAAAGTTGTCACAGGATTCTTGTCGGGATTATTAAACTTAAACTGCACATCTACTTGTACCACACCATCTCTCACTGTAAATGAAAGGTGCTCTTCCTCCATAGATATATTGGTCTCTGAAGAAGGGTATATGACACCACCTTCCGTTATATATACGCCATCATTAGCCGTTAATGACAAGGATGCAATCAAGACGAGCAGCATGGTAATTTGTTTCATCACAATTGATAATTAAAAATTATTTACTCCGAAATAGTTATCCATTGCGCGCCACTATAAGAATGATATTCTCCATCATACATAGCGTCCGCACCCACAGGTCCCATGTAATACTTACCAGGGGATACTGCCCGAACCATGTAATAGAAATTATTATTGTATTTGCTCACACTTGTGTACATATTAATTCTATCATCACGAATATCTTGGTATTCAGGATAACTTCTATTCCCCATCCATCGGTACTGTGGAAGGTCGTCCAGTCTTGGATTTTCGATTTCAAATCCGGCAGGCAACACGTCAGATATAGCAACATTTTCTACATATTTATTGGTCAATCCAACAATACTAAGCTTAACAATAATTAAATCATTTTGACTAAATCTGCCATTAGTAATCCTATTACCACTTCGATCATAAAAGGTTTTTCTAATGCTAAGAAAGCTATCCTCTTCTTTATAACTCCCAGAAGCATCTATCCCTTCTGTCTCCCAGAAATAATAAAGATCCCCTTTGCCACTTGTGACTACTTCTAGTTCGCCTTTACCCAGGTCTTTTGTCTCCAAATGCAGTGTTCTACCCTTGAAATCCGCTATGGTTTTACCGCCGTTTTTAATAACCGCCGTAACATCATTGTCCGCATTTTTTCTTGAAAACTTACCCATGGCAAGGAATCCAAACAATCTTTCTTGCGTATTGAGATATCGGGCACTGCTCAACTGTTCAGAAACATGTTTCGCTAGATACGGTACTTGTGCGTTATCGGGATCGGTATCAAGAAGTACATTCAAAGACATTGCCTCATCCCGTATATAGGATGAGAAGCTGCCTCCAAATTGTTGTACGGCTCTTTCTCCTTCAAATGCATTTGGCACGATGGCTCTAAAACTGTTCTGATCACCAATTAATTGATACGCTCCTGCAAGGAGGTACTTACTGTCTAAACTTAAATCCTTAGCATTGGCTTTGAAAAAATTCATCGATGACTTGTCCGCTTGATTTGCAAGTGCCAATACATAAGCAGAATAAATGGAAGATCGTGAGAAGATAGTTCTTCTTTGATTGCCATTATAGTAATAGTCATATTTACTTTTTTCTTTCACTCTCATTTTTAGATAATCTAATGACATCTGCAAGTCTTTATCATTGACATCATATCCAGCTCTGTCTGCCTCGACAAGGAAATGAGTCGCCAATACAGACCCCCAATAGGTTTCATTCCCATGACCTGGCCAGTATGAATATCCACCGTTATACAATTGCATAGATTGTAGTCTCACGATAGCTTGCTGAACATTGTGTCTCGCACTTTTTATATTTTCACTATACACGCCCAGTTCTTTTATGATATCCTCAAAATACAATTGTGGAAATGCTCTTGACACTGTTTGCTCAACACATCCATGCGGATAACCCACAAGATACTCAATATCCTTAGTGAACTTAATCATTGGTGACTTACCTACTATCAGTTTTCTACCGATAGTTTTCTCCATAAATCCTGAATCATCCATAGGTAGTATCTGTGTTTTATTGGCAGGTATTGCTCCTGCCCCACTACGTTTCTGAAGTGGAGAACCTGGCCGCACAGATATATCTGTTTCATGGATAAATGTCTCGCCAAATGCGGTGACTTTAGCAATTATTTTGGCTTCTCCAATTTCATTATCCACCGCTATTCTCACTACTTTTCTACCCTCTGAATTAGCAGAAATAGGTAAGTCATCTCCCTCAAAAGGAACTAAGGTGAGAGGCCCTTCAAGTTCTATTTTCACATCTGCAGAAGCAGACTTCTCTGTCGTATTAGTAATAGTCAATGGCATCACCAACGTATCCCCTGGACTTAAGAATCTCGGGATTCCTGCTGAAAGGACAATAGGATCCGCTACAATCATATTCTTCTCTGCACTACCAAATGATTTACCTTTGTAATTCACCGCCATTATTCTCAATGAGCCTGAGAACTGCGGAATGTCAATTTCGTATTCGGCTTCTCCTTTGGCGTTCGTCTCGATGATTCCACTCCAATAAGACACCAATTTAAAACGCTTATTTTTCATTGGATTTAATCGCTTTGCCATCTCAGCATCTGCTCCACCGCCGGGGCGACCAGAGTGAAGACTCACTTCCGGGAAAAGATATGGATATATATCATGTGACGACACTCCAAGTCCACGTTTTTGATAAAAATAAGAATATGGATCGGGGGTTT
>JAJRRH010000138.1 GCA_024279715.1 Bacteroidota bacterium | reverse complement strand
TTTAATTGATTAAGTTTTTTTTCCGTTTTCGTCTTCAAAACATCTAAAGAAGCACCTTGACTACTCATGCGTAATTTCACCCGACCATCAGACGAGGGCAAATAGGCCAATTTTATCGATACTTCGTTTAACGATTCTTCCCAAGACTTAATGACTTCCGCCAAAAAAGACTCCCCCATACCGGCGGTAAGTACCGTTTTGTGAAAAACAGCCTGTGTCTCAAAATGATTTGAAATTTTTTTAAGAATAATCTCTTCCATTAAGTGACGAACTTCAAAAGGAACGCCTGGAATAGAGATGACTACTTTTCCTTTTTCTTCAAACCACATTCCTGATGCAGTGCCCATATTGTTTTTTAAGATAGTACACTTTACTGGAAGAAGGGCTTGTCGTTTATTGCTTTCAAGCATAGGACGATCCCATTTTTCAAAATAACTACTGACGTGTTTGAGTATTTTTTCATCAATAGCAAGCTCAGATTGAAAGTACTCTGCTAACACATATTTCGTAATGTCATCACTCGTAGGGCCAAGTCCCCCAGTGATAATGACCAGATGGGTTCGAGAAAGAGAACCGTCCAACGCATCTATTATCTCATTCTTTTCATCTCCAATGACCAAGGTGCGACGAACAGCTACTCCTATTTTACTCAGTTGATCACCAATCCATGCGGCGTTCGTGTTTACCGTTTGACCAATAAGAATCTCATCTCCTATGTTAATTAGTTCTGCCGTCATGAATCTGTTTTTAATAATAAACGAAGGACGTGATAATCCTATGAAAATGAAAATTTATTTCTTAAATGGTAACAACTTTTAGACAATGAAAATAGTTTTTCATCTATTATTTATTCGTTGAACGCCTTGTTGAATATGAGTTGCTTGTTAATTCTCGATAGGGGTGCGGTGTAGAATTGATTTTTTTTAGTGAAACAGAAAAATACAAAAAAATCAAGAGAGTTATTGCTCGAGTAGATGAGTAATAAGAATGAAAAAATAATCGTTAACTTATCTGTTGATAAGTATTCAAGAGGGAAAAGATGTTAGCTTATAATTGAAATATTTTTGCTAACGATTGAACTACATAAATTATTCCTAATAACCATAGAACATAAATGAACGTAATAGAAGATAAGATTGAGTTTATAGATGAAATGTTGACCAAAAATCCTAAAGACTCTTACCTTAGATATGCAATGGCTCAAGAACTACTTTTGACGGGTAAAGAAGCAGAGGGGATGAAAATGTTAGAGGGAATAACCAAAGAAGATCGTGAGTTTGTGTACGCCTATTACCCGTTAGCAAAATTATATGCTAGTAAGGGAAAGAGAGCGAAAGCTATTAAAAGCTATCAGCGTGGACTCATTATGGCTAGAAAGCAAAAAATGGTAGAGATAGAAGGACGGATTGCTGAAGCATTAATGATCCTTGATGTCTATACCCATGCCCCGTACTAACGAGCAAATAGATTACTTTATTAAAGATTCTGGCAAACAAGGTGTCTGGAGTCTTCCATTTACAATACTACTTTTTTTCGTCATTGCCCTTGTCTGGGGTTTAGGGCAAATCATTGGTTCATTCGTTGGAATGTATAATGTCTTTGGCGAAGAGTTTATGCCATTATTACAATCGGGAAAACTCAATATCGAAGAGTATGCTACCCACGGAGAAGTTATTGGGCCAGCAGCATCGATAGGCGCAGTGATAGGCTCTCTTTGTATTATCTTTTTGATTAAAATAAAGAATGGATTGAGCGTCAAAGACTATCTTGGCTTGAATGTCCCAAAAATCAAAGACTTTTTCATTTGGGCTGGGATTATGATTCTTTTTATGTTTGGTGTGGAACAAGCAGGTAATTATATTCCTGAATTAGACACTGATTTTATGACTAACATCGTTCAGACGGTTAAAAACCCGTGGATGTTAATCCTCTCGGTGGGAATTATAGCCCCCATTTTTGAAGAACTACTCTTTCGGGGGTTTTTGTACAAGGGAATTGAACAATCGAAACTTGGTCCGCATGGGGCAGTATGGATAGGAGCTATTATATTTGCCGTCATTCATATGCAATATTCACCAGCCATTATCCTTATGATAATACCCATGGCACTTGTTCTTGGCTATGCCCGAATGTATAGTCATACGATTTGGATACCCATCGCCCTACACATCATCAATAATACACTATCTACTGTGTTAGAGCTACAGGATGCTGGGGTTATAGGGTCATTTTAGAGCTTAACACACTGGGATACTTTTAAATTGCGTAACTTTATCCAAAATTTTTTGGATTATGAAAGCAGTAGTTTTAAGTTTTGGATTCATTGCCGTTCTGTTCGGTTTCTCATTGACATCCTGTAAGGAGTATACCTGCGTCGATTACAAGACGGGGACTTTTACTTACGAAAACAATGATTTTAATGTAGTGATAACCCGTACAGACACCCATCAAACCGAGAAAAGTGATTCGCTTAATTATGTGGATGTTTTCAAAGTAAATTGGACCAGTGATTGCTACTACTATCTGACACTTGAATCTACTGATAATCCTGCACGGATGCCACTATCAAAGTATGATCCTATTTTTGTAAAGATGAGCAATGTGGATGAGAAGGGGTATGACTTCGATGCTACGATTCTAGATAGTCACCCGCATGGCAGGATTGTTGTCTTGGATAATGTGCAGTGATTTATGATAACCTAAAAATAAAATCTTAAAGATGAAAAAAAACAAACGTGATGGTGTAATGTATTCCACAAATGCCAATTATTCATTTGATGATGAAACGGATGACGTAGAAACTTTAGATGCAGGTGATCAAAAACTATATGTCTCCTTAGATCGTAAAATGCGAAAAGGAAAGACAGTGACTATTGTAGAAGATTTTATTGGTAGTACGGATGATCTAAAAGCGCTTGGAAAAGAACTCAAAAGCAAGTGCGGCAGTGGAGGGTCAGTGAAAGATGGAATAATTATGGTACAAGGAGACTTTAAAGCTAAGATTTATGATCTTCTGGTCAAAAAAGGGTACGGATGCAAAACCAAAGGAGGATAGTCAAATGAATTTAATGGCCAATCTAGTCATCAGATTTTGAAGTCAAACGATTGATCTCCGCTAATTCTTTTTTAGTGAGATATCGCCATTGGCCCACAGGAATATCTAGATTGACATTCATAATACGAACTCTTTTTAGTTTGACCACTCTATAACCAAGGTACTCGCACATTCGTCTTATCTGCCGATTGAGTCCTTGAGTAAGTACAATTCTAAATCTATTATTACTCGTTTTCTCTACAAAACATTTTCTTGTAATGGTATCAAGAATAGGTACTCCGGATGACATTTTCTTGATGAAATCTTGGTCGAAAGGCTTATTTAAAGTGACAATATACTCCTTCTCATGATGATTTCTCTCTCGTAATATTTTATTGACAATATCTCCATCATTGGTTAAGAATATAAGTCCTTCACTTGGCTTATCAAGTCTTCCTATAGGAAAAATTCTCGTGGGGTAATTAATAAAATCTATGATGTTGTCTTTTTCCACTCTGGTGTCTGTGGTGCATACGATACCTACAGGTTTGTTCAATGCAATGTAGACTGGTTTTTCCTTTGATTCTGAGATTAGTTTTCCGTTGACCCTGACTTCATCTCCTGCTGCGATCTTGGTGCCGAGTTCTGGTACCTTTCCATTGATAGTCACTTTGCCTTGGTCTATCAATTTGTCGGCTGCTCTACGAGAACAATAACCAGCTTCACTAAGAAACTTATTGATACGAGTTAGTTTTTTTTCTTCCACAAGTCAAAAGTACTAAAATAATGTCTTGTCTTTTATCGTAGAGCTCAAAATCATATATCAATTAAAGGAGCATGACGAGCATAGTCAATGAGGAGAAAACATTTAGGCAATCAAGCCCTTGTCAGTACTTTTCCATACTTCATCTTTAGGCTTGGTCCAGTGAGAGAACAATAGCCCTAGAATTACATACGCCGTAAAAAATACAATCCCCATTTGCAAACTACTATTGTCCGTAGCAATGATTTCCGCTTTTTCACTGGCTGAAGTCAATTGATGAAGCTGAGAATTTAAGATGCCCCTGAATCCAATATACGCCATAAATATAGCCACAACGAATACATCTGCCATTGACCACTTACCCGTTTTGAAAGCCATAAAACTCAATAATGGATTCGAACTCATCTTTTTGCTGACCCGTATTATCAACAGGCTAAACATTTTTAGTATTGGCAGGATTATACTGAATAGTAGGATTAAAACCCCCACCATTATGGTCTGAAAATCTCCATTGCGAAGAAGAATTATGACCACATCTAGTATGCTTTTACTTTGAAAGAAAAGTATTTGATCTCGAAAAGTCAATTCCTGTCCGAGCAATTGAATGCCTATTTTGTCAATGCGGGCATCGATATTTATCATCGGTGTGGTGACCCCAGAAACAAGGAGTATAGCAACGCCAATAAACAGTGCGTACCATTGCCAATTTCTAAACGTATCATCATGCATCAAGAACCAAAGTAGAAAAAGTAAGATTACGGATGTTATTTCTATTCCGCCAACTATCGCAAGTTCCTTGTCAAAGTTGGAGACACTCTCTTCAAGATGATCGATACACTCTTTGTTAGTGTTGAGGTTGTAGCTAGATCTTAGATGGTCTAGTGGTGTCGTGTCTTCTACGCCAATAGACTCTTCTACCATAGAGTTTATCTTCTCTTGGATAAATAGTTTTATGTTCTCTCTTGCTTCAGGCGTGTCCATTTCTTCAAGGATGGCATCTGCAAGCTCTGGTATTTGCCGTTTGAATTCCTCCATGTCTATCGCAAAATCTATGACCGAGCTACGAAGGATTTGTGTGATAAAGGAGCCTTTGGATTTTCGTTTTTCCAGTAGTTTTTCTATTTCTTCAAAGAGACGCTCAAGGGCTTTTATGACTTGTGCTTTCAGTTCTTCTTTGTCCAAGGATTCAAAATCAAAATCATCAAGTTTGTTGGAAATGACTTCACTCACTTTTCTTTTCCATTCGTGTGGATTGAGCAACCCGTAGCGTACATGACGGAATTCGGCAAGGTCGACTTGGAGTTGCTTGCGTTCCTGAACCTTGTCCAACAGTATAACACTACTGATAATAGCTGCGGTAAGCAATAGGAATGAAATAGCAAGAAAAAGGTGTCTCTTAAACTCCATATCTAGATGGAATTGTAGAATGAGATAAGTTTTTTACTCAATACGTTGTTGTCATAATTACGCTCTACATTTTTTCTTGCAGCTTCTCCAATCGTTTTTATTAGGTTTGGATCTTCAATCAACGTTGTTATCGCTTTCAGCATTTCTTCTGGCGTGTCAGCGATCAGAATATTGACGCCATCTTGATAGACAATTCCCTCAGCACCTATAGATGTGGAAATGATTGTCTTCCCGAGAGCCATGCCTTCAATGATTTTAATGCGTATGCCTCCTCCTGAGAGCAGGGGTACAATCATCACATCATGGTTGTTGATGAATTCTTTAGCGTCAGGAACTTCTCCAAGGTAGTGAATGTTCTTAGGTTTTTTTGGTGCACGATAAGCGTCGGAGGATTTTCCAGCTAGGTAGAATTGTATCTCAGGAAAAGATTTGAGGATATTGCCCCATATTTTTTTAAAAAACCAATCTACTCCTTCGATGTTTGGCATCCAATCCATAGCGCCAAGATGAAAAAGACCAATGGAAGATGACGGTCGCTCACTAGGAATGTATTCCTCCAGATTGAGGCCAAAAGGAATCGTCACGATAGGTACATTACATCCCAAATCTGCATAATGAATAGCATCTCTAGGGCTTATTGAAGCAATACCATCTACTTGTGTTATTTTGTCCAATTCGTATTCTTTCAGCTGTCTAGCGAGATGCTGAAGGTACATCTTCTTCATCTTTTGGGTTGAAGCCGTTGCCATACGTTGCCAAATCATGTATTCAAGATTATGAGAGCGTAGGATAATCTTAGCATTGGATAGTCTCTTTATAGTATGAATATAAGGTGTCATAAAAAGACTCTCTAGGTGAATTACATCAAACTCCTCCTCAGCCAAGATATTAGCAATCAAAATGTCAAAATCAGCCGAAAAGAATCGACTGATATTGTAAGAATCATTGGTGACAAGACTTGAAAAAGCATCTACAATATTCAATTTTGTATCTACAAAAACGCCCTGCGCCTTGGTGGATTTCATCCATTCTTTTGGAATTTTACCCGGATTGAATGGATGTTTATGGGTGCTGATAGTCAAAAGCTTTAGATCAACGCCCTCTTGGATTAACCCCATACTAATGTTGTTAATAGCAATACAACCCCCGTCAATAGGAGGATAAGGAGGTTTATGACATAACTGTAGGACTTTCAAAGCTTGTACCTAATTGTGGTTTCAAAGGTAATATAACGAGGATAATAATTGCCCTTTTCCCCCATACTAATTTAGTTTTTTTACCTAATGTGCTTTAAGTGTGAGTGCTACAAGTTGTAATTGTGAAGGAAGTTTTTAACTGCTATTATTTATTAGTCAAGTTAAAGCTGATTTAGTATTTTTGCTTCAAGAAAAATTTAGGACATGAGACCAACGACATATAAACAAACGGGAGAAATAGCACCATCAGAGTTGATTCTTAATGAAGATGGTTCTGCATATCACATAGCACTAAGAGATGAGCATGTTATGGATAACGTGATTCTAGTGGGGGACATGGGGCGTGTGGATCTTATCGCAAAGCATTTCGATAGTGTGGATCATGTGCGTAAGAATCGAGAGTTTTATTCTAAAGTAGGTAAGTATAAGGGAAAGGAAATAACAGTGCTTTCCACAGGTATCGGTACAGATAATATCGATATTGTCATCAATGAATTAGATGTAGCGGTTAATATTGATGTAAAAAAACGTCAATTTAGACAAGAGAAACGTTCGCTTAACTTAATAAGAATTGGCACCTCGGGCGCCCTCCAGGAAGACGTACCTGTCGATAGCTTTGTCGCTTCTAAATATGGGCTTGGCTTTGATGGGTTGTTGAATTTTTATGAAACCAAATTTGATAAGGATGAAATAGCCTTGAGGGATGCCTTGATATATCACTGCGCCTATCCACAAAGACTTACCAAACCTTATATTGTCGAAAGCGACCAAGATTTAAGATTAAAGGTGGGGTACGGCATGACCATGGGGATTACCGCTACTGCAAGTGGTTTTTATGCCCCTCAAGGAAGAGTTTTAAGACTCGCCTTGCAGTATGAAGACTTGCTTGAAAAGTATACCAGCTTCAAGTGGAATGATGAAAGAATCACAAATTTCGAAATGGAGACTGCGGCATTATATGGTCTAGGGTCTATGCTAGGGCATAAAACTCTTACTGTGTGTGCCATTATTGCTAATCGGTTGAGAGGAGAATATAGTGCGGATTACCACAAGACGGTAGAAGGACTTATCGAAACTGTATTGGATAGATTATAATTCGGACTAATCTTTCTTCTTAGCGTAGAAGTACAATGAATGCCCTGTTACTTCTAATCCAAAGATATCCTCAATGGTGGACTTTATCTGCTGAATTCTAGGATCACAAAATTCTAATACCTCACCAGTGCCATCGATGATAATGTGGTCATGTTGATTGGACTCCAGGCATCGTTCATAGCTAGCGTATTTGTCGTTAAATTGATGCTTACGGATCAATTTGCATATCAAAAGATGTTCAATAGAATTGTAAATAGTGGCCTTACTGACCATATACTTTTTATCAATCATTCTTTTGTGCAAGCCATCCGCATCAAAATGTCCGTCTAAGGAGTATATCTCCCGAAGGATAGCAATCCGTTCAGGAGTCTTCCGTTGTCCATTCGCTTCGATATATTTTTGATATATCTCAATGGCATTCTCACATGTTTCTTCTAAGGTCATAATTTGTGACCCAAAGATACATTTTATAATTAATAGTCGTACTATTGCTACCTTTGATTTTGATTTGCTCATCATGAAAAAACTTCTTGTCTTGGACAACTATGATTCTTTCACCTATAATTTGGTGCATATTCTTGAGGCTATTGGCGGCTATGAAGTCACTGTGAAGAGAAATGATGAATTGACAATAGAGGAGGTAGGGGCGTATGACAAGCTGATATTATCCCCCGGTCCAGGTCTGCCAAAGGAAGCTGGTCTCATGCCTGAAATCGTAAGGGAGTATTTCGACAAAATGCCAATTCTTGGGGTATGTCTAGGTCACCAAGCCATAGTGGAGCATTTTTATGGGAAGTTATATAACCTTCCGAAGGTCTATCATGGCGTAGCAGGTGTGATGAAGCGTGTGGGTGATTGTCCGTTGTTTCAAGATATTCCAGATGAGTTTGAAGTTGGACGTTATCATTCTTGGGTGGCTGATAAGGGTGATTTTCCGGAGCAATTGGTGGTAACCTCTCAAGATCCAGAAGATGAAATCATGAGTTTTCATCATCATTCCCTGCCCGTATATGGTGTTCAGTTTCACCCAGAGTCAATATTGACTCCATTGGGGAGGGTGTTTTTGTCAAACTTTCTACAACTAGAGGCGTAGAATTTACAAAAAACTAGTCCTAATTTTTTTCCAAATACGGATAAGGACAATAGCCATTACCACCGAGAGACCAGTTAGTTGTATAGCGATAGTAGTGTTGCCATAAATCCAATTTCCAGTGGCAAATAGGGTTGAGTAAACAAGGATGCATCCTATAAAAACAGCCAAAATATTATTTGTTAACTTAGGAGTTGCCTCATCTGTGATAAGATTTTCTCCTTGAGATTTCGCTTTGTTGAGTACCGTTTTCCATCCGCGAGTACTAGGCTGTATTTTTTTGAAAAAATCAAATAGAACTTGATCGTCCTCAGGTTTTGTTATAAAAGTAACAGCCACCCAAATGATAGTAGTCAGTAGAACGACCATGGGGAATTGCATGTAATCTTCAAAAATCCCTTCATTGCCGAAAAGAGCTTCTTTATTAAAGTGAAAAATAAACGAAATAACACCCGAAGCCAACATGGCAGAAATTTCACTCCACGCATTAATACGCCACCAAAACCATCGTAGAATGAATATCAAACCAGTACCGGCACCAAACATCAAGATAAAGTCAAATAATTGCAAGGCAGAGCTGAAGACCAATGCTAACAGGGCACTTATTATCATAAGAATAACAGTAGAAGCTATGCCCACATTCACTAAGGTCTTCTCTGAAGCATTTGGATCAACTATTTTCTTGTAAAAATCATTGACAAGATAGGACGCTCCCCAGTTAAGATGGGTAGAAATTGTGGACATATAAGCGGCAATCAATGAGGTAAGAACGATCCCTAACAACCCATGTGGTAAGAAGGTGAGCATGGCAGGATAGGCAGCGTCATTGCCAATGATACTCGGATCCACATTTGGAAAAGCCTGCTTGATGCTAGCGATATCTGGAAACACCACTAATGAAGCCAAAGCCACCAAAATCCAAGGCCAAGGACGCAAAGCATAATGAAGTATATTGAAAAAAAAGGTTGCTCCAATGGCGTGATTCTCATCTTTGGCGGCAAGCATTCGTTGCGCAATGTATCCGCCACCGCCAGGTTCAGCACCAGGATACCAAGCGCTCCACCATTGCACAGCTAGCGGAATGATAAAAATTGAAATCAGTAGGTGAGTATTGTTGAAATCTGGTAGGATAGATAATTTATTAGCCACGTTGGGGTGGGAGAGAAGGTTTTCTAAGCCCCCTACATCAGGATGATTGACACTGACATAGGCAGCGCCAATAGCACCTGCCATGGCAACAAAAAACAGTAGAAAATCAGTATATACCACACCCTTGAAGCCACCAATAGCACTGAATATAACAGTGACAATAGAGGCGATGCCGATAGTCTCCATGGGGCTAAGACCTAGCATGACACCTCCAATTTTGATCGCTGCAAGCGTAACACCAGCCATTGCTAGTACATTAAAGAAAACGCCAAGATATACCGCTCTAAAGCTGCGAAGAAAATTAGCCGGTTTCCCACCATAACGCAAGTTGTAAAACTCTAAATCTGTGTTCACATTACTCTTACGCCATAGTTTCGCATATACAAATACAGTGAGCATACCTGTGAGCAAGAAGGCCCACCATACCCAGTTGCCAGATACACCATTCTTTCTTACAATATCAGTGACAAGATTGGGCGTGTCCGTAGAGAAAGTAGTAGCCACCATCGAAACGCCAAGTAACCACCATGGCATGTTCTTGCCTGATAGAAAATACTCGGTAGAGTCCTTACGAGATTTTTTAGATACCCATAGGCCAATAGAAAGACTGATGACAAAGAAGACTATAATTATAGTATAGTCAATAGTAGCAATATTCATTGTGTGATTTTTTTTCTAAGATAAGTCTTATAAGAAGAATATCTTTTGAGAAAAAATTAGTTATTAATAACTAATTCTCTATAATGGTAGCCTATGCTAATAGGTAGTCGTCATATTACTATCCACACAAATGATAAAATCGGCTTTGTTCTTATGCTCTTCATCCAGTGTATGAATATCGTCTTGAGTCACTGTTGAGATGGTGCCGTATTGCAAGTCTTTATTTTCATTCTTAAGATACCATAATATCCCTTCATAGAAATCTGAATGAAAAGCACCATTGAAATGCATGAATAGATACCCTTTCCGAAAATTCTTAAGTATGAAGTGCGACATGGTGGCGTCTTTAGTGGCCTGAGCCATGACGAGTTCTGGTGTGCCGTGATCTCCCATCATCACAAGTATTTCTTTATAGGTAGGAAGCTCACTGTCAAATGCCATCGGTAATGGAGCGATCCATGATTTCTCTTCTGCGGTAAGCGAGTCGAGAACTGAGAATCCTTTTTTATAAACCATGTTGGCATATCTTCGGGGAATATTAGTTGCTATAAAAGTCAATTGATTGTCCTTCGCAAGATTTACTAATGGCGCATAATCCGTATCATAATTAGGCCATAGTCGAGCCAAGCTATCAAGCGCTTTGCTATCTATTTCACCAGATAAGTATGCGTCAAGTTCCGTTTGATTATCCGCCTCTATCATTTCAGCGCCCATTATCACCTTTCGAGTTTTCATCAAGTCATTGGTCACTTCATACTCTAGCCAATGTGAAATCGCATTGTTATGCAATTCACCAAAAAGCACAATGTCTTTTTTAGCCAATTTTTTCATCATCTTCTTGTAATTGACTTTTTTGCCTTTGTGGTTGTAAATGATGAATGGAGATTTTTGAGCCACGGCATTTATTGTAAAAAAAACTAGAATTAATAACGGAAGTGCTCTTTTCATATATAAAGGTTCTTAGGGGAATATTTAGGAACAAAACTAATGAAAAAAATCTATCAAACCGTTTGATTTTTATTAAAATGAAGATTGTTTTATTGCAGACTGAGTAAGGGGTTAGATGCTTAGTTGTCGGATGGAATCCGAAAGGTCGGATAGTTTGTTGATAACTATCGGGTGATAATAATCGTTGAATCGGATAATAATTTCTACCTTGCTGCCAATTGGAGGCGAGTATAAATTCAACTCAGCATTCCTTTTTAAAAACAATTAATAAATTTAATATAAAAACTCTCACCATGAGCGAATTAGCAGAAAAATTAGCAAAATTAAAAACACAAGCTGTTTCACAATTAAATGATTGTGGCGTATCTAGCATTGATAACGGTCTATTGGATACTTTGGTAGATAACCTAAAGTTAATCGTTGACAACAAGGATGCAATACTTGTGTCTGGTACTGACCCTTCAGAATTAGAAACAGTTAGAACAAATTTCGTAGTTAAAAAACTAGGTATTGAGGATAAAGACAAGGCAGCGTCAGCTATTTCAAAAGTAGCGAGTAATATGTCTGGTATCAAAATGAAAAACAGAGCAGCATTTTACTACTTGGTTCAAAAAGAACTAGGTAAATAAGAAGTTCTTGTAAATCATATTATAACCCACTTTCTCTCAGAGATAGTGGGTTTTTTGTTTTTAAAACATAAACCAGGATTACGGGTTTAGATCATCCTTTATCTTCCTTAGTTTATCCTCGCAAATGGCAGTGAGTTTATTGGCAAGCTTTATCTTTTTGGGTAGTTCTTCCAGCGGAAAGGCACCTTCTTCCAACTGACCCACCAATTTCTCAAGCTGTTCGAAAGCTTCATTGAGATTGGGATTATTTTTTTTGCTCTTCATTTTTAGTCTTCTTTATTACGTTACTATGAATTACTTTGTCTTTTAGAATCGTTTGGATGACCGAGTCTTTCTTTATCTTATTCGGATTCGTTATGATTTTATCATCTTGCATAATTATTGCGAATCCTCTATCTAATATTGCTTTAGGACTTGCAAGTCTAATAATTCTCTTTGCTTGTTCCAGCACATTACTAGCATCCGAAATTTGTTCCTCAATAAGTTGACTTATGCGTTCTCTCATGTAGATTAGTTTGTTTTCAAAATCAAAATTATAATCGATGATGACAGAGGCAACTTTGGTAGGAGTCTTTTGTTCCCACGCCATCATATCTACAATGCTCTGATTTCTATCATGGCCAATGCCTGTAAATATAGGAATTTGATATCCAGCGATGAGCCTTGCTAATTCATACTCTTCAAAAGGTTTGAAGTCAGACTGAGAGCCGCCACCTCTCACTATAGCCACTACATCATATTGCACAT
>JAJRRH010000010.1 GCA_024279715.1 Bacteroidota bacterium | reverse complement strand
TGACGTATCTTCTTTACAAAAAACTTATAATTTTTTGGTGAGAAGAATACTCTACGATGGTTGTTGCCTTGATTATAGATGTGATATGTATGGTCTTTTTCGAAATGCATAGCAATCTACACTCACAAGACAACACCTATGCGATCTACGTTCAACTTCCAACACCTTTCTTTAATTAATAATCCATTTATTGAATTTGGAGACTTGGAGGGTCGACTACCTAATCCTACTTCATTCTGAATTGGATAATCAATCTTAGCCTTTTTCTGATCTTTATAGACTAACTTAAATATCACTTCCGAAATCGAATAAGGCATAAATAAAGATGTATTCATCGAGCAATCAGTAAACTTATAAATTCTACCCACCTGCTCTTTATTCAACTTCCCGAAATCAACCATCCCAGGATTTTCAATCTCCTCATCCGTTGGCACGTAAACCAAATCGTTTGGCGACAAAGAAAACAAAAAGTCTCCTTTTTCACTATTGATTGGAATCATTGGTGTTTGGTTTCTTTCTTCTTTATCCTTAATTGTTGCACGCCACTTTTGATGTTCGATTACTTCATTTAGTGGAATCGTCTCGTAATTTCTTTTACCGTCTTTCTCGTAAATAGCGAAGAAAAGATTTGTACCTTTAGCTGCTTCAACATACTTTTTACTCTTAGATCCCTCTTGACCTATCGCAAATTTATTTCCTGCCTCATATAGTCGTACTTTAAATATCGGCTGATGCTTTTTACCATTATTAAGAGAATCAATATTTTTATTCATATCAATTACACCCTCACTATTAAAAGCTTTTTCAAAATCAAATCCGCCGTTTTCTTTCTTATAGTTATCAAGGTGATGAAGAAGTATCTTTTTTATTCCAGAATCCGTTATTTTCTCAATGTGTTTCATGGTTTTGAGTTCACTCAAAGAAGTCCGGACAGCGGTTGCTTTTGTGTAAACTTTCACCCTCTTCACCTTCTCTCCATCTATTGTTAGAGGATTCTTCTTAAAATACGCGATTCTATCTTTCACTTCAGAGATGTCAAGGTCTTCTATTGCTCTCTTTATTCTTCCATCCTTAATCAGGTTAAAATTTTCTAAAGCCTTACTTAAGGCAACGTCTTTGTTTTCATCGATTAACACAAGTCCCGATACTGTTTCCTTATGCATTGATTTACGAATAGCCCAACTATCACCTTTCTCTTGTTTGACCAAATCTTTTTTAAGCTTTCCATCTTTCTCAACCCATTGCCAAGTCTTATTGTTAGTTTTATTAATGACTCTAAGGTTTTGTTTAAAACTAACCACTGTAGTCTCCAAAGCCCTTAAACCATCTACAGGAAAACTAGCCCACGGGAGATGATATTCTTTCGCCACTGTGCGTTTAATTATCTCACCAGTATTTTTATTTACCTTTTCTATTTCCTTCGTTTTTCTTAATTTGGAGACAAGGGCGAAATTCTTTCTATTGGTGTTTAAAGATGTGATATAATTTATATGATCCTTGGTACAACAAGCAATAACTAACGCATCCAACGCGTGGTGCCTATGGTCAATTCGTTTTTTACTAAACCCTTTTGAGATTTGGTCAGGCACGGTTATTCTAAAAGCATTAATTTTCTTATCCCAATATCCAAAGTCACTAGATTCTGTCAATTCATTTAACCGTTTGAATCTTGGAGAAATTAATTCATTCCATTTGTCATTTAATCCCCAATCGCGTTTAAGCTTAGATGTGATAGAACCAGTTACGGGAACGACTCTTTGTGCTATTGCCTCTCTCTCTCCTTCCTCCCTAACAATGTTACTTAGAAGTCCTTTGATCAGTTTACTAATATATCGACTATCATTAAGCTGTCTATTAATAAATCCCTCTGGAATATCTTCACTTAGTAGATTCCTCAGCTTACTACGGTTCTTTTTGAAATACTTATTACAATGACTTTCATATCTATCCAGAGAATACACTTCAACACTATTTCCCAGACCTAAATCCACCAACTGTCCACCATGATTTTTAATGAATTCATACGCTGTTTGATTATCTTTAAGCCCATTTACTGCGCTCTCACAGATCACTTTATTGCTCATCGAGTTATCAAAATATCTAGATTGCGGAATGACATGCTCAATTTGATAGTCCGTAGTAAACAAACTACTTAAAGGGATTAATTTGCCGGTATAAGGAGACAAGTATCCTTGCTCAAGCCACAGTTTGTAGCGCTTTATTTCAGAGGTGGTAGGCGACGATACCTTTCTAATCTTCTCAATCTCATCTTCTTTAACTATATCATAACTGACCGCAGGATTATTTCTTACCCCATCTTCATATATTTTTAATTTTTCTTGCTGGCTTGGAGAGTATGGCTTTACTTCCTTAACCTCATTCATCATTTCTTTAAGTAGCGCTTTGATTCTTTCATTTGTATTTTCATTTTCGATATTACGCGCTGACATTGCCTTTCTCTTGTCTGCAGGATTCTTCATTTCTCTACCTAATTCAATGTGAATTTCATCAAAGTAATTTTCCTCCCCATTGCCGTAATATCTCCAGATATCTCTTACTGTCCTAAGTGTTTCAGTCACCACTTGCTCCACTATGGGATTTCTAAGGCTGTGTTGTTTAAATTTAGACAAGTAGGCATCAATATCATCAGGTGATTTCCAGTATAGCACATCTCCAATCTCAGAGTGTCTATCATAAATAGCGTAACAAGCTTGATAGGTATTCAATGCCGTCATTGGATTCTTACCTTGAAATGGTATAAAACTTTTAATCAATTGTTTCGGTATATCATCGTCAGAAATATCGTTGATCCGTTCGGCAATATTTTCATTGCTCAAATCAAGACTATTGACTCTTTCCATAACATTCGTTACTCGGTCTTTTACCTCTATTGCAACTTTTTTCTCATCAAAATATTTCCCACGCCGCATCACCGTCAATAATTTCTTTATTGCTTTTTCAGAATAGGCGCCATATTCATTTTTGAATGGAGGAAATTTCGCAAAATTAGATACGAAGCTGTCAATCTCTAAATCATATCTTTTAGCAAATCTTTTTAACCCACTTAAATAAGCCTCCACATCTTTAACACTATAGATAAGATGCCAAATTTCCATTTCCATTTTATGCGTTAATAATTCGATAGAATTACTAACTCCTTCCACTTTCGACAAGCGCGTCAATATTTGAGCTCTCGTCTCGCAACCAGGATATTTTTTGTCTTGCACGTAATTCCAACGGTAATTATTTTTTTCCTTTTTAGGGATTACCTTAATACCTACAAAATATCCAATTACACTTTTTTCATCTATTTCTTTTCTATTGGAAATGAAGTCGAACAAATTTACCCATTCTTCTTCCGTGCTAAGCCAATCCATTGTAATATCCGCGTCAATCACCGTACCCGTTTCATCCTCTTTTTTATAAATTTTAAGATTTCGTAGAAATTGCCAAAGCCTGAATTCTTGAAACAAAGGGTTTGATCTTGAAATAACCTTAATTGGTTGACTCACATAATGATTTTCTACCAATCCTGTTTCTTCATTTATCACAGCCTTCTTAAACCTACGGGATTCGTAAGGACATCCAGAAATAGTAGATTTTTTACTCTTCAAAGGTCTTTGGTAAAAGATAATATCCTCAATAAAAAGGTAGTCAAACCCTCTATCTTTTATATTACTCTTGTGCCCTTCATTTCTTTGATACAGCTCATTAATACACTTTGAATAAAGGTTTCTATCTTGCAGTTCTGGATGAAACTCAATTTGTTTTTCTAATATAGCTTCCAGTTCCTTTCTGTAATATTTACGTTCAATGGTCTTTATTAACTTACCTCGTATCTTTTGCTTGGGGTCCATCAATAGACGGCTATAGATATACTCACAAACATGAACACCAGACGCATTAATCTCTTGTTCGGTTTTCTTCTTCACCAAGCCCCAATCATCTTCCTTGGGTGCACGAAAACTTCGTTTGACCTTCCCGTTCTTATCCTTACTTGTGGTAACAATAAATTCTTTTATTTTACCAATCCAACTATCCAAAGGTTCTTTACTTTTTCTTTTATATATCCAATCATTTTCTAAAGTCACTTCGTACCACTCATCCTTCGCATTGTCAACATCAGATTTAGCAACAGACTTTACCTTCAACGCATAAAACCTTTCATTCTTCTCCTCTTTCGAGTCTAACTCATCACCACGCAATTGAAAATACCCCCGTTTCTGATTAAAATTGAGAATTATCCAAGCCAATTCTTCTTTGCTTATCTTTTTTGTTAATGCCTTTTTTCGCAGGTAGTATAACGTCCAATCATAAGGTATTCTAGTTTTCTCACCATCCTCCTTTTGATAAAACAATTGGGATTGAGCCGTACGAAATTCCGATGTCATTTCAAGAAATGAGTCCCTAAACAAGAACACATTCTCCCCTTTTTCATTCTTGAAAATATTAATCTTTACTTCATTTTTAAACTGCCCTAGCTTCTTCTCAAAATCAATCTCTTTTTGATAGTGGTCAGGAAGAAATCCAAGAACATTAAGTACTCTGTGTAACCTTTCTCTTCTTAAATTATCCCTTTGATATAATCTGCGAGTACCTCTATAACCAGTTCGTTCTGCGGTTTGCGAAATAGACACTCCTGAATCAAATTTCCCCAACACATCCTGTGTCATCGGTATTATCCTGCTGCCTAGCCCGACAATTTCTCCTTCCTTTTTATTGAAGTCGCTCTTAACATGTGCCCAACCTATTGAATTTGTTCCCAAATCAAGTCCTAATATTTTCTTCATCTTTTAATCAGTTTTAATATTTTTTATTATCTTTGTCATGAAAGCTATTCACAATAAGGATTATTCCGTTGTGAAAACATTCAAGGAAACTCTCGCCTTTCTATGGGGGTAGGCCTCTTAGGAGGCTTTTTTTGTGCCTAATTATCCGCTGGCTTCCAATATGGATTGTCTAAGTTTGACATGACGGTTTTATAAAGCTCAATATACGCTCAATCTGTGCCCAGAATTTCTACCGCACAATATCACAATTATCTCCCAAACCAACAAATACATTTTTCAACAAAACGGACAAACACGAACGCCGGCTTACACCCTCCACTCTATTTATAAAAACAAAAAAAGGTACAGATCCTAAGACCTGTACCTACCAACCAACTATTCATGAAAACAATTTAGGGATCCCTCCCTGAAGTTGCCTCCGTCTTTAAGACGACTTTAATTTAAAAAGTCACATTTAACAAACAAAAAAAAACAAAAAACATAAAGAACGGATGTATAATTGGCTGTATAACTCAAAAAAAAAAATCTTTATTTATGCTGCCTGTACACGCTTACTTACCAAATCGGGGAAATGGCAACGCACTCTACGTCTGGTGAGGATAGAATTGCCATTCTGATCCCGTGTCATTTCGTAGAATTCCTTACACATGAAGTTATACGTTCTGTTGTGGGTCTTGCCAGATAGATAGGATTCCCAGACACTGTATGCCATCTTCTTTACTGCTCGCCATGAGTGTACGTTGAATCCTGATGGTCTTGAAAATGAATCGATGTGTTTTCTTACTTCTACTAATGTCATGATATTGCTTTTTTATTATTTAACTGATGCAAATATCATGTGCGTCGTTGTAATGTATTTACAATCTATATTTTTTCTGCATTTTTATTATTTTTTCGATCATCATCTCTCGAAGTTCCTTGGGCTTTACCACTTCTATATAGGGCGACCATGCCATCAATTCATTCACCAATTCATGGGTAAGTATCACTTCTAAGCCCATTTTATCATATTCCTTGTCTTCCTTGATGACTTTCAGACTATGGTGCATGGGTTTGCTCATCATGTATTTTGATTGTAGTTTTTCTACTTTCAATTCGACTTTTTTTGGTTTTTTACCATAGTGACCGATACCTATGGAGTGGTGAAAATACGCTTTGGCATCAAATTCTTCTTCTCTTAAAAAATAGTCTTCCGTAATTTCAACGTCCTTCATCCTCTCTAGTCCAAATGTTTTTATCTTGTCCACTGCTCTATCGACACCTATCACATACCACCGTTTACGATACTCTTTTAGCAAGTGTGGCGCTAGGGTATAGTTCTTTTTTTTATCACTTTGAAAAGCATGGTAGGAGAATTGGATATATAGTTTTTCTTTTACCGCTTTGAGAATACTGGTCAAATGTGTGGTGCCAGTATATTCTGGATGCTCTTCAAACATCATATAGTCGAGATAAGATTCATCTAGTCCATCCGTCTGAACGGCTAGGCTGTCTCGGATTTTAGAAATCACATCTTCGTACTGTTGAAAGATAGGAATCTCTCTAAATTGGTAGAGTGTATGCGCAGCAAAACTCAATGCTTCCATCCCTTCTTCGGAGATGGGTAGCTTCTGTATGGTATAGTTTGGGTCTTTGTAAAAATAGCCTCCATATTGTTTGCTAAAGGCGATGGGTGCTTCATAGCCCAATTCAAGATCGGTACGCATGGCGCGAAGATCTTTGTCTATCGTGGACAAGGATATCTTACCCTCCTGCGACCCATAAAGCGCTTCCTCACATGCTTCTCGTAGATAATCTCTGCTGGGATATTTGTGGTATTTGTCGGTCAGGCATTTGTCGATACAACGGTATCGTATGAGGGCATATTTATTGGCAGGCATATTTATATTTTATGACAGACCTGTTATCACCCCATCGTTATCAATACTTATACCTTCAGAGGCTGGATGGGCAGGTAGCCCTGGCATACGTAACATATTGCCGGTAATAGGTATGACGAATCCAGCGCCTGTAGCAAATTCAAATTCTCTCACGTTGAGTCTAAAACCAGATGGTCGTCCTTTTAAGGAGGCTTTGTCTGAAATACTATTTTGGGTTTTTGCGACGCATATCGGTAGTCTATCGAGACCTAATTCTTTCATTCTACGCATTTGTTTTTTTGCTACTGCGGTAAAGTCCACACCGTCGGCGCCATACACTTTGGTTGCCAATGCGTTTATTTTATCTTCTATGGATAAGCTCCAATCGTAGGTAGGAATATACTTACTGGTGCAACTCTCTGCTGCTTTCACCACAGCGTGGGCTAATTCTTGTGTGCCATCTCCTCCTTTTTCCCAGCCTTCAGAGACCTCTGCTCGTTCGCCTTTGCTCTCTACATACTCTTTTACGATGGCTATTTCTGCATCGGTGTCCGATACAAATTTGTTGATTGCTACGACTACTGGCAATCCGAATTGCTGCATATTTTCTATATGTTTCCCGAGGTTTTCTAATCCTTTTTTGACGTTGTCTGCACTTTCTGTTGTCAACGATTTAAGGTCTTGTCCACCATGGTATTTCAGGGCTCTAATAGTAGCTACAATCACCACAGCACTTGGTGACAATCCTGAGTAGCCACATTTGATATCCAAAAATTTCTCTGCCCCTAGGTCGGCTCCGAATCCAGCTTCTGTGACGACATATTCACTCAGACTCAATCCTGTTTTGGTAGCGATAACGGAGTTAGTCCCTTGCGCAATATTGGCAAATGGCCCTCCATGAATGATGGCTGGATTGCCTTCAAGCGTCTGTACTAGGTTTGGCTTGATAGCATCTTTGAGGAGTGCAGCCATGGCGCCTTCGGCTTTTAGATCTTTGGCATAAACGGGATTGCCCTCGTAGGTATCTCCAACATAAATGGTGGCTATTTTCTTTTTTAAATCTGCAAAGTCTTCCGCCAGACAGAGGATTGCCATTATCTCCGAAGCGGCGGTAATATTAAAACCCGTTTGTGCAGGTACGCCACCGGCTTTGCCTCCGAGTCCGGTGATGATATTCCGAAGAGACCTGTCATTCATATCCATCACCCGCTTCCAAGTTACGGTGCGAGGGTCTATCCCCAAAGCATTTGCCCCATGTTGACGGACGTTATTGTCTATCAACGCAGACAAGAGGTTATTGGCTTTTTCAATTGCTGAAAAATCACCAGTGAAATGCAGATTAATATCTTCCATAGGGACTACTTGCGAGTATCCACCGCCAGCTGCTCCGCCTTTGATTCCGAATACTGGTCCTAGAGATGGCTCTCTAAGCACTACGGTTGTGTTTTTTCCAATACGATTCATACCCTCCGTCAGTCCAATAGAGACTGTGGTCTTACCCTCTCCCGCTGGCGTGGGTGTCATGGCGGTCACAAGAATTAATTTTGATCTTTCTATCTTGTCTTTTTGAATGAGTGACAACGGTAGTTTTGCTTTATACTTACCATATAATTCTAGGTCGTCAGTGGCAATGTTTAGTTTTTTAGCAATTTGAGTTATGTGCTCCAACTTTGCGGCTTGCGCTATATCTATATCTGATTTCCCCATGGTTTTTTTTATTTGGTTTGGTGCGAATTTAGTTAAAAAATATTGTTCCTCTACTCATTTCAGGTATGAATAACTACAATATATCTAAAATCTGACAACAATCATGCTTCCCATTTTTTTTTCTAACTTCACCACATGAAACAGATACTCATAGATAACTACGGCTACTTATTTGAAGAAGCTCTGTTAAAGGAAATTGAAGACGTTGGCGTATTAAAGAATGTCAATCGTGGATATGTCTTAATGGAGATTGGCGAGTTTGTCAAATCCATGCCGCTGCTGGTCTCTGGTGCGATAAAAATCATTCGAGAGGACAAAGAAGACAATGAAATTTTGTTGTATTTTTTGGAAAAAGGAGATACCTGTGCGATGACATTGACGTGTTGTCTTGGTGAGAAAAAGAGTGAGATACGTTCAGTTGCTGAAACGGATGCCACCATCATAATGGTGCCTGTGGCGAAGATGGAGGAATGGACGGGAAGGTATAAAAGCTGGCGAGATTTC
>JAJRRH010000137.1 GCA_024279715.1 Bacteroidota bacterium | reverse complement strand
CATTTATTGATTAGCTTAATTTCCTATATTTTTATTACAAGAAGAGATACTTTTTTTAAGATACGAAAACTCATGAATCGGTCAAAAAAACTTGTCAGGGCTGAACGTATAGGGAGTTACCTATGTAGAGTCATTCTAAATTAAAATATGTGTTAGAAAAAAAATGCGTAGTACAAGGAAAATATCATTCTTTAACTAACTTTGCCCTCTAAAAATTCTGCCTAACTAAGAAAAATATGCAGGGAACAACATTCAGAGTCAATATGCTTAAGTCCTTACTAAAATCATCAACGATTTTATTCGCATTTTTATTGTCAGCTATTGGTGTATTCGCACAAGACGCTGCAAACGGAGAAAAAGTTTTCAAACAAAATTGTACAGCGTGCCACAGTTTGACGGATAAAGAATTGGCTGCTCCAGGACTTGGTGGTGTTGCCGAGCGGTGGGCAGGAAACGAAGAAATGCTTTATACCTGGATACAAAATCCAAATAAAGCCATCGAAAGCGGCAATCCTTATGTGACTGGATTAATGTCTAAGTACAAGTCTAAGTTTGGTACGATGAGTGCACAGGCAGTCACCAAAGATGAGATAGATGATATCATGGCGTATATAGCTGCTTACGTCCCGCCAGCGCCTAAAGAAGAGGTTGCTGAAGTTAGTGGTACGGGTAGTAAAGTAGAAACGGGATTGCCTTCATATTTTTGGGTGATACTAGCAGTGTTGTTTGGTATCGTTCTATGGCTATTAAGTGGTGTAAGGAAGCAATTGGGTCATGCATTGAGTGAAAAGGAAGGAAGAGAGCATGTTGAATTAGGAGCAAAAGCATCTGCATTTAATTGGATGTCTCAACATAAAATTATTACTAGTCTAGTTGGAATATTTGTAGTAATGTTTTTGACCGTGCAAGCGTGGAATGCAGCCGCAACTATTGGTATCTATGAAGGGTATATGCCTGAGCAACCTATTGCTTTTTCGCATAAACTTCACGTGACAGGAAATAAAATTGATTGCCAATATTGTCACTCAACAGCTGAGAAAAGTAAAACACCTACCATTCCTTCAACCAACGTTTGTATGAACTGTCATAAATACGTAAAAGAAGGACCTAAGCATGGTACAACAGAAATTGACAAGATATACAAAGCCATAGGATGGGATAAAGAGAATTATACGTATTCAGGTGTCACTGATCCAGTGAAGTGGATTAAGGTTCACGACCTTCCTGACCATGTCTATTTTAACCATTCGCAACACGTAAAAGTAGGAAAAATAGCATGCCAAGAGTGTCACGGGGCCGTGGAAGAGATGGAGGTGATTAGACAAGAAAAACCACTAACCATGGAGTGGTGTATCTCATGTCATAATAAGACAGAAGTTCAAATGGCAGGTAATGGCTATTATGACGAGATAAGCAAAAGATTAAGAGATAATGAACAAGGAGAAGAATTGTTGAGAGAATACTTGGAAGATGGTAAAATTACCGTGAAAGAGTTAGGTGGTTGGGAATGTTCAAAATGTCATTATTAAGAAATTATAAAAGAAGCTGAAGAGTCTATTATGGAATCTAAGAATAAATATTGGGCAGGACTAGAAGAATTGCACGAGACAGAATCTTTCAAAGACGCTGCTAAAAATGAATTTCCAGAAGATTTAACTGTGGAAGATTTCGCAGGAGAAACTACGGAAGATAATATGACGACAGGCCGTAGAGACTTTTTAAAGTTTCTTGGATTTAGTGTCGGAGCAGCTACGTTAGCAGCTTGTCAAACTCCTGTCACTAAAGTCATACCGTATGTGGTTAAGCCAAATGACATCACTCCGGGGATGCCGAATTACTATGCTACTACCTTTTCTTCAGGAAATGACTATGCATCCATACTTGTAAAAACAAGAGAAGGAAGACCAATCTATATCAGTGACAATCCAGATCATGGAGTAGGGAGACCGAATGCTAGAATTATTGGATCACTCCTTTCGCTTTACAATTCAGAAAGACTAAACAGTCCTGTTAAGGACGGAGAAAGTACATCGTGGGAAACGATCGATTCGGAAATCACAAGCAAACTTAATGCTGTTGTAAATTCTGGAAAAGAAATATGTATTTTATCTAGCTCGATTAATAGCCCAAGTACGAAAAAGGTAATCAATAATTTCGCTAATAAATTTGGCAGAAGCAAAGTTAGCCACATCCAGTATGAGGCAAACAGTCTTGATTCAGTGCCAAAAGCAAATAAAATTAGCTTTGGAAATGCATTAGTTCCCCAATATTCTTTTGATAAAGCAAAAGTGATAGTAAGCGTTGCTGCTGACTTCTTGAATGATTGGTTAATGACTACGGAATACGAGTCTGGATATGCTGCTAGTAGAGATGTGAATAAAAATTGGATGTCTAATCATTTTCAGTTTGAAACCATCATGTCCATAGCTGGAAGTAATGCCGATCATAGAACAGCAATCAAGCCCTCTCAACAAGGATTGATTCTAGCAAGTATTTACAATCAATTGTCAAGTGATAAGCTCAGTGTAGATACATCATCGGTAGATAGCTTAACATCTGACGCAGTAAATGCACTTAAAGCCAATAAAGGATCAGGGTTAGTAATATGTGGCGCCAACGATGTGGCATTGCAAGTACTGACAAATAAAATTAATAAAGCACTTGGAAATTACGGAAATACCATCAACAAAAATGTTGAAGTAAATATCCAAAAAGGAAGATCAGAAGAGATGAGTTCGCTTTTATCTAAAATGAAAAGCGGAAAGGTAGGTGCAGTGCTTATCGCTGATTGCAATCCTTCATATAGTTTAGGAACTTCATTCAATGAAGCACTGAAAAATGTTGAACTCTCGATTTCATTCTCTCAGTTTATGGATGAGACGGCAATGAATTGTATCTATACTTGTCCAAATAACCATTTTATGGAATCTTGGAATGATTATAATATTAAAACAGGTCATTTTTCCATTGCGCAACCAACAATTAATAGATTATACGATACTCGTCAATTTCAAGATTCGCTGCTTAAGTGGTCTGGGTCAGGTATGAGTTATTATGATTTTTTACAAAAAAATTGGAAAGAGAATATTTTTGCTAGTCAATCGAAATACAGCTCTTCCACAGAATTCTGGAATAACGTAGTTCATAATTCTGCAGTGCAAATTAGCATGTCCAATGCTACTGTTATGGCAGAAGATGATCCGACCGCCCAAGATGTGGAATCATCATTTGAGGCAATGCCAATGTCAAAAATAGCTTCTGCTATTTCTGCAATTTCACCTGGTGAATTTGAGATGGTAATATATTCCAAAACAGGAATTGGAAATGGTGATCATGCTAATAATCCATGGATGCAAGAATTGCCAGACCCAATCACCAAAGTGTGTTGGGATAACTATATCACCATGGCGCCATCGGATATTGAAAAATTCAACTTCAATAGATACTTAGGGCAGGAAGATCCTGCAAGTGTTGCTAGAGTTACGGTTAATGGAAATAGTTTTGAACTACCAGTCGTAGTAGTACCTGGACAAAAAGGAGGAACGATAGGTGTCGCAATGGGATATGGTCGTGGTAGCAATGGAGCCATGATAGGTGGTGCATCATTCAAAATAAAAGAACGTGGTGGATACGAACTCGATGACAACGGAAATCGGACACCAATAGGTGTTAATATATACCCATTTGTAGATATGTCTTCGGGTATTGCTAACTTTAATCTATACTCTGTCAGCATAGAAGGTACTGGTGCTGATTACCCAATAGCACTTACTCAAACCCAACATACGGTTATGAATCGTACCTCTATTGTTAGAGAAACGGATTTCAAAACATATAAAGAAGGGGATAGACAGGTATTCAATCCACCTCACACATTGCCAATACACGAAGGTCATAAATTGGTTCATAAACCAATAAAGGAAGTGGATCTTTGGGGAGCACACCCTGTTGATAAAATTGGCCACCGTTGGGGAATGTCCATAGACTTAAATACTTGTACAGGTTGTAGTGCATGTGTCATAGCATGTCATTCTGAAAACAATGTGCCTGTCGTGGGGAAAGATGAAATACGAAGAGGTAGAGATATGCACTGGTTGCGTATTGATAGATACTTCAGTTCAGATGCAACAAAAGAGGATTCGTATGAATCTCAAGAAATTGCCTCTGAAAACCCTAAAGTAGTACACATGCCTATGATGTGTCAACACTGCAATCACGCTCCTTGTGAGACAGTCTGTCCAGTAGCAGCTACAACACATAGTAATGAAGGCATTAACCAAATGGTGTATAATCGCTGTATTGGAACAAGATACTGCGCCAATAACTGCCCGTACAAGGTAAGACGATTCAACTGGTTTAATTACAAGGCATATAGAAAATTTACAGAGGTTAACCCTTCTCAAGATCAAATGGGTCGTTTGGTGTTAAATCCTGATGTTACCGTTAGATCTCGTGGTGTAATGGAGAAATGTAGTATGTGTATTCAAAGAATACAAGCTGGTAAACTTGAAGCAAAAATTGAGGGAGTACCTGTCCATGATGGAAAGATTGTTTCGGCTTGCGCTGAAGCTTGTCCAACAAACGCAATATCATTCGGTGACCTGAATGATACCAAGTCTAAGGTTAAAAGTATGACTACACATGACAGAGCATATCAAGCCATAGAAGAAGTTGGTACACAGCCAAATGTATATTACCAAGTAGTGGTAAGAAATGAAAATAATACTAATCACGCTTAATTGATAAAAACGAATGTTCAAAGAAGCAGAAATAAGAGAACCCTTAGTACTTGGAGACAAGTCGTACCACGATATCACCAATGATGTTGTAGGACCGATTGAAGGTAAAGCACCACGGAGGTGGTATATCGCATTGGCCATAACCAGTGTCATTGCATTATGGGGTATTGGCAACATAATGTACCTTATTGGTACTGGAATTGGTGTTTGGGGCCTAAACAAAACAGTTGGTTGGGCTTGGGATATCACCAACTTCGTATGGTGGGTAGGTATAGGTCATGCTGGAACTTTGATTTCAGCCGTACTACTACTGTTTAGACAAAAATGGAGAATGGCAATTAACCGTTCTGCTGAAGCCATGACCATTTTTGCAGTAATGATGGCAGCCATATTTCCTGGGATACACATGGGTCGTTTATGGGTAGGATATTGGGTGTTTCCAGTGCCAAACCAATACGGCTCTCTATGGGTAAACTTTAATTCACCATTGCTTTGGGATGTTTTTGCAATATCCACGTATTTCTCAGTGTCTATCGTGTTTTGGTACATAGGACTGATACCTGATTTTGCAACCATAAGGGATAGAATTAAATCACCAGTGGCTAAAAAAGTGTATGGCATATTAAGTTGTGGATGGAGTGGTAGAGCAAAGCATTGGACAAGATTTGAAGAAGTATCTTTGATACTTGCTGGAATTGCGACACCACTAGTGTTCTCGGTACACTCTATTGTAAGTATGGATTTCGCAACATCTGTTATACCGGGATGGCATACCACAATATTCCCACCATACTTTGTATCTGGTGCGGTCTTCTCTGGTTTTGCAATGGTACAAACGCTGCTCTTGATTATTAGAAAAACAATGCATCTTGAAGAGTACATAACTAAGAAACACATGGAATACATGAATATTGTAATTCTAGTAACTGGTTCAATAGTTGGGGTTGCCTATATCACCGAATTGTTCATTGCATGGTATTCGGGTGTTGAATATGAGCAGTTTGCTTTTTATAACAGAGCTTTTGGCCCGTATTGGTGGGCGTACTTAGCCATGATGTCTTGCAACGTAATTATACCTCAGTTATTCTGGTTTAAGAAAATTCGTACTAGCTTTTATTGGACATACATCCTTGCCATATTTGTAAATATTGGAATGTGGTTCGAACGTTTTGTTATTATCATGTCAGTGCAGAGAGATTATTTACCATCTAGTTGGTCAATGTTCTATCCGACGTTTGTTGATCTTGGAATTTACATTGGAACCATAGGCATATTCTTGACAATGTATTTATTGTACGGAAGATACTTCCCAGTATTGGCGTTAAATGAAGTGAAAACCATATTGAAAAGTTCAGGGGAATATTATAAAAAAAAGGATTAACACAATAGGATAATTATTAATTACAACATGGCTCAAAGTAAAATCATACATGCAATGTACGACGATGACCTAACGTGTTTGGCTGCAGCCAAAGAGTTGGTAAGTCAGGGTATAACCGTTAAGGAATGTTACTCTCCATTTCCAATACATGGAATTGATCCTGTAATTGGAATAAAAAGAACAAGATTAGCAATCGCCTCGTTCATGTTTGGACTCGGTGGTTTGGCTCTCGCAATCTTAGCGATAAACTATTTTATGATTAAAGATTGGCCAATGAATATTGGAGGTAAACCCAACTGGACATACTTTCATAATCTTCCGGCTTTTGTGCCAATAATGTTTGAATTCACTGTATTGTGTGCAGCACATGGAATGGTAATCACTTATATGTTAAGAAATAAAACACTTCCAGGCATGCCAGCAACAAACCCTGATCCGAGAACAACAGACGATAAGTTTGTTCTCGAATTTGATACAACAGAAAATCATAGTATGTCTGCTGAGCAATTGCTGTCGGCAATAAAAGCAACGGACGTGTATGAATTAAATGAAAATGATATTTAAGGAATTAAGATGAACAGAACGAATATTTCTATATTGACATTTGGTGTCCTTCTCTTGGCCTTTTTAAGTTCTTGTGGAGGCGATGACAATTCTTTAAGTCCTGGTATTGAGTACATGCCTGACATGTATAGAACACCTTCCATTGAGGAATACGTGGACTACGGTGAGATAAGAGATAAAATCAATGACTCAATAGTCAATAGGGTATCAGCAATGGTGCCACCGACTGGAACAATACCATACAGTGAAGACCCTAGTGAAGTAGCATTTAACTTCCCTTATCCATACGAAAATACAGAGGAAGGATATGCGGCAGCATCCGCCAATTTGCATAATCCCCTGAAATTTAATGAGGAGGTGTATAATGAAGGAAAAGTGATATACGGGAAATTCTGTGTTCACTGTCATGGACCCAAAGGAGAAGGACAAGGAAGCATTGTAGTGAAAGGGGTATTCCCACCACCACCTGCTTACAGTCGTATAAATGGACTTAACGATGGTAAAATGTTTCATACCCTAATGTATGGAAAAGGAAATATGGGTTCACATGCTTCCCAATTAACGAAAAAAGAACTCTGGACAGTTGCTCATTACGTGCGCACACTAAGAGATGGAAAAAGTGATTATGCTAGTGCTTCAAAAGTAGATATACCTACTGAAGTCAATGCAGATAATATTATTAAGGATTAAAAACTAGACCCAAGAAGGTATGGAATATTCATTTTCAAAACGTGCAAAAATAATCTCCTTGATTTTAATGGTCATAGGAATATTTGGATTGGTATTGAGATTTACTACGGATCACTCAGATCATCATAATATCTTTTGGTCTCAAATATTAATCAATGGACTGTTCTATACATTTATTGGTTTTGGGGCATTGTTTTTTATAGCGTTACAATACGCTACTGAAACTGCATGGAGTGTTATGACTCGAAGGATTTCCGAAGCAATAACAACGTTTATTCCTGTAGGTGCTGCAATTTTAGTAATAGTATTTCTAGCAAGTACATTTGGTATGAATCATATCTATCATTGGATGGATGCCTCCGTATATTCTGAGTATGTAATAGAATCCTCTATGGAATCTGATCATCCGCAATACGTGATGGAATTTCAGGAAGGTGCGGTACATAATCATCATTATGATTCAATAATAGCAGGAAAGTATGGCTACTTAAATAAAGGTTTCTGGTGGGCAAGAACCATTGTGTATTTTGCAATATTTATCTTTTTTGCGAGATTTTTCCGTAAGACATCTATCAGAGAGGATGAAGAAGGTGGAACCAAGATACACCTTAAAAATTATAGACGTGGCGCGTTATTTCTTGTCTTCTTTGCCGTATTTTCAAGTACGTTAGGTTGGGATTGGATAATGTCTATTGATACCCATTGGTTCAGTACCATGTTTAGTTGGGCTGCATTTTCTGGAATGTGGCTTACGGCCATGATTGTAACGTTAATTATAGCGCTTTATCTTAAAAGTAAAAATCTAATGCCGCAATTGAATGACAGTCATATTCATGATATAGGGAAGTGGGTGTTCGCATTGAGTTTTTTATGGACCTACCTTTGGTTTTCACAGTTTATGTTGATATGGTATTCAAATATCCCTGAAGAGGTGACATATTACCAAGAGAGATTTGGAGACCAATATGTCGTAGCAATGTGGACTATGATAGCTATTAACTTTGTTCTTCCAATGGTTTTACTTATGTCCAGAGATGCCAAAAGAAATAGTAACTTTGTGATAACCGTTGGTACAATTTTATTCTTCAGTCATTGGTTTGGTGTATATTTTATGGTGACTCCAGGTATCCAACACGATCAATGGGCAGGATTAGATTACACGGAAGTAGCAATGATGTTAGGCTTTCTTGGATTGTTTATATTTGTCGTACTGAGTTCACTTACTAAAGCGAATCTAGTACCGAAGGGAAGTCCGTTTTTAGATGAAAGTATTCATCACCACATATAGTAATTAGATTAGATTAAATTTATTAAGCCCTATGAGTTATATTTCTTTACTTGTTTGCCTTCTTGTAGTTCTTATAGTATCACAATTACTTAGGATATATAAGATCACCTCTGATATTAGTGGAAGAAGAGAAGAAGATCTAGATGTTGAAAGCAATAATCGTATTGCAAATTATATGATGCTATTTGGTGTTGCCCTTGTGGTATCATTCTTTTGGTTGTTATATAAGTATCACCATATATTTTTGCCGGAAGCTGCGACAGTTCATGGCGCTAAAATTGACTGGTTGATGAACTATAATTTGTATCTTGTAAGCATTGTGTATGTAGTTTTTAATCTACTATTATTCGGTTTTGCAAGAAAGTATAAATACAAAAAAGGTGTAAGGGCTTCACACTTTTCGCACAGTAACAAGTTAGAAGCAATATGGACTGTTATTCCAGCTGTTGTTATGGCAGTAATTATAGTGGCAGGAATCTTTATTTGGAATGAAATTAATGATCAACCAGAAGATCCGGATGCCATTAAAGTACAACTCTACGCAAAGCAATTTGACTGGACTGCACGATATGCTGGTACCGATAATGAATTAGGACCATCTAGTTTTAATTTTATCTCAGGTACAAATCCTCTTGGAGTTATAAACGAAACAATTTATAAAAATCAGTTGACGGAAGTAGAAGCTAATATCGCAAAAATGAAGGATGATTTAGCGAACAAAGTAATGGGTAATACTGAGCATACTGAACTACAAGACAAACTAGATAGATTGGAAAGAACCCGGGTTAGAATATATGGCTTTGATGCTAAGAATGATGTTTACTCCAACAGTGCAGACGACATAGTCGTTAAAGAACTCGTATTGCCGGTAAACAAAGAAGTAGATTTAATCATTAATTCAAGAGATGTTATTCATAGTGTGTGGATACCTCATTTCCGACTACAAATGAATGCTGTACCAGGAATGACCACAAGATTTAAGTTCACACCGACTATTACTTCTAAAGAAATGAAGGCGAAAACTGGAAATCCGTATTTCACATATGTCGTTATGTGCAACAAGATTTGTGGAGCTTCTCACTATAATATGAGAATGGAAATAACGGTTGTTAGTGAAGAAGAATATGCGGATTGGTTAGCTTCAATTGATGATTTCTCAACCAAATTAAAAAAACTTACAGCACAGAACTAATTATAATTACGAATGGAAGAACAAGTACATCACCATCATAAAGAGAGCTTCGTAAGCAAGTATATTTTTAGTATGGATCATAAAATGATCTCCAAGCAGTTTTTAGTAACAGCTATATTTATGGGGGTTATAGGATATTTTCTATCACTATTTTTTAGACTACAATTGGCTTGGCCAGATGAAGGATTTGAGATATTGAATTTTTTCTTAGGAGATCGCTGGGCACCAGGTGGTGTACTGGATTCGAACGCTTACCTCGCTATGGTTACTATTCACGGAACCATCATGGTGTTCTTTGTACTTACCGGAGGGCTGAGTGGGACATTTGCCAATCTCCTAATTCCATTGCAAATTGGCGCTAGAGATATGGCATCAGGATTTCTAAATATGCTATCCTATTGGTTCTTTTTTATCTCCTCAGTAATATTAGTAATCTCATTATTTATTGAGAGTGGAGCAGCAAGTGCTGGATGGACTGTTTATCCGCCATTGAGTGCCTTGCCACAAGCTATACCTGGCTCTGGACTGGGAATGACACTTTGGTTAGTCAGTATAGCTCTGTTTATCGTTTCATCTCTAATAGGTGGTTTGAACTATATTGTAACAATTCTTAGTTTAAGAACAAAGGGAATGAAAATGACGAGAATGCCACTTACAATGTGGGCTATCCTCGTAACTGCAATTATTGGATTACTCTCATTTCCGGTATTGCTTTCAGCAGCTGTACTTTTAATCATGGATAGATCATTTGGTACTAGCTTCTACCTTTCTGATATATATATTGCAGGAGAAGCATTAGACTATATTGGAGGAAGTCCAATCCTATACGAACATCTATTTTGGTTCTTAGGGCATCCAGAAGTGTATATTATTTTATTGCCAGCATTAGGAATTACTTCTGAAGTGATTTCAACCAATTCTCGTAAACCTATATTTGGCTATAAAGCTATGATTGGGTCTATTATCGCTATAGGTTTTCTATCATTTATTGTTTGGGGACATCATATGTTTATCACAGGAATGAATCCTTTCTTAGGAGCAGTATTTGTCGCTACCACTTTATTGATCGCTATACCTTCAGCGGTGAAAGTGTTTAACTACATTACCACTTTATGGAAAGGTAGCATTAGATTTACGCCGGGTATGTTATTCTCTATCGGAATGGTATCAAATTTTATTACAGGTGGTGTAACAGGTATTATTCTTGCCGATGCAACTCTTGACATTGTAGTTCATGACACTTACTTTGTAGTGGCTCACTTTCATGTAGTAATGGGTGTGGCGGCAATAATGGGAATGTTTGCAGGAGTTTATCATTGGTATCCAAAAATGTATGGACGTATGATGAACAAAAAACTCGGATACGTACACTTTTGGTTAACTATAATAGCGTCATATGGGGTGTTTTTACCGATGCATTTTGTTGGTTTAGCAGGTGCACCAAGAAGATATTATAGCAATTCTGCTTTCCCAATGTTTGATAATCTTGTAGACTTAAATCTCATCATGACATTTATGGCTATGTTGGGTGGTATTGGTGCTGCTGTATTTCTTTTTAATTTCTTTTACAGTATCTGGAAGGGCCAAAAAGCTCCGCAGAACCCTTGGGAATCTAATACCCTTGAATGGACTACACCTGTGGAACATATTCATGGAAACTGGCCGGGAGCTATACCTGAAGTATACCGCTGGCCTTATGACTATAGTAAGCCTGGAAAAGAAGAAGATTTTGTTCCTCAGAATGTTCCTCTAGAACCTGGTGAAGAAGAGCATTGATAAAATTGAAAGACCCTGTAAAGGGTCTTTTTTTTATTCTACTCATTATTCTTTAGTATAGGAAAGGACAGAAAGTAATGTTTCGTAGGAATAATTAAAAAATCAATGGTTATCTTTACCATGCAAATATATATACGAGACGGTGAAAAAAATTCTAATAGCAAATCGAGGTGAAATAGCGATGCGTGTGATACGTTCAGCAAAAGAAATGGGAATAGCTACTGTGGCTGTATATTCGGAAGCAGATAGACAATCGCCGCATGTCTTGGCAGCAGATGAAGCAGTATGTCTTGGCGCACCACCATCATCAGAATCATATTTAGATCAGGATAAGATAATAAAATTTGCATTGGCACTTGGGGTAGATGGAATTCATCCTGGTTATGGATTTCTTTCAGAGAATTCAGCATTTGCTAGCAAAGTGTCTAAGGCTGGAATGATATTCATTGGGCCAGGTATTAAAGCAATTGAAACTATGGGGAGTAAGCTTAAAGCTAAGGAAGCTGTCGCTGCTTATGATATCCCAATGGTACCAGGAACAGACAAGGCTTTGACTGACATTAAGGAAGGCCTAGAGGAAGCTATAAAGATAGGATTTCCAATATTAATAAAAGCTTCCGCTGGGGGGGGAGGTAAAGGAATGCGTGTTGTAGAAAATAAAGAGGAGTTTGAAGAACAATTGGAAAGAGCTGTCAGTGAAGCGGAATCATCATTTGGTGATGGATCTGTTTTTATCGAAAGGTTTGTTACCTCACCAAGACATATAGAAATTCAAATATTAGCAGATAATCATGGAAATGTCATCCACTTGTTTGAGAGAGAGTGTTCCATTCAGAGGCGACATCAGAAAGTGATTGAAGAAGCACCATCTGCAGTTCTGACACCTGAGCTTAGAAAAAAGATGGGTGAAGCAGCGATAAACGTTGCTAAGTCTTGTGATTATAGTGGTGTAGGAACAGTCGAATTTCTTCTTGATGATAAGATGAACTTCTTCTTTCTCGAAATGAATACTCGTCTTCAAGTGGAGCACCCAGTGACTGAGATGATAACAGGTATTGATCTAGTAAGGGAGCAAATAAAGGTTGCTAGAGGAGAGAAATTATCTCATAAACAAGAAGATTTGAATATTCATGGACATGCTATTGAATTAAGAATTTATGCAGAAGATCCTTTGAATGATTTTTTACCGGACATCGGTACGCTTGAAGTGTATCAACATCCAAACGGTGATGGCGTTCGTGTAGATGACGGATTTGTAGAAGGAATGAAAATACCTATTTACTATGATCCAATGCTTGGTAAACTTATAGTGCATGATAGAAATCGAGAAAGTGCAATAGAAAAAATGCTTAAAGCCATAGATGATTTTAAAATTAAAGGCGTTAAGACGACCCTTGACTTTGGGAGATTTGCAATCGATCACCCGGTATTTCGAAAGGGAGATTTTGATACTAATTTCGTGAAAAAATATTTTACCGGACAGGTGACAGATAAATTTGATGAAGAGGAACTAAATGTGGCCAGTATGTTCGCGATATCGCACACAGAGGATGTTTTAGGAGATACAGTAGTCGCGCAAAGCACTGAAAATGAGCAGGCATGGTGGAGTAACAGAAAATAAATGTCAATTATCGAAAATAATGGATTGATATTTGCGTATATATAAGTATGAATGTCAGAAAAGCAATATTTGTAGCACTTAGTTTTCTATGCTTAAACGGATTGGTAGCTCAATCTAACGATAGCGAAAAGAAAATATTGGTCAACGTATATATCCATAATGGAGATACTATACCTGTATTTCATATGCCAACAGTCCATATTGTTGGTGATGGCAATTTATCTCCAAAATTCAAATGGGAGTATGATAAATTGAAGCGCAGAGTAGTTAAAGTTTATCCATATGCAAAGACTGCAGCCAATCTTTTGGATCAGTATGATGAGGATTTAGCAGCGCTAGACAAGAAAAAGGACAAAAGGAAGTACATCAAAACTGCAGAAAAAAAACTGAAGGAAGAATTTAAAGGTGTACTAAAAGACATGACTAGGAGTGAAGGGATGATACTTATAAAACTAATCGATAGAGAAACACAGCATTCTTCATACGATCTACTTAAAGAATTACGTGGTGGAAGTTCAGCCTTTATGTGGCAGGGCGTTGCTAGACTGTTCGGGTCTAATTTAAAGGCAAAGTACGATCCGCTTGATGAAGATTATCTTATGGAAAGTATCGTTCGAAAGATAGAAAGGGGCGAGATTCAATTGACCGCTCAGAATTAGTATATTTTCCTGTCATAATAGAACGAAACTGGATACAACGTATCGTTTTAGTTTGTGACAATTTACATTTAATTTTCTTTAATTAATAATTTCCCTTCAAGCCAGAATTACCATATATTTGAAAGACTGTATCAAGGTAGGTATAGAATGATAATAGGTAGGTTTGATTATAATAGTGCAATTAGTTTTCTGGATAAGTGTCGTGAGTATTTTGCACACCTACTTATTTTATCCTGTGCTTCTACGACTATTATCTAAGGGTATTAAACCAAATATCGATGTTTTTAAAGTCGAAGAATTACCATCAATTACAATAATTATTGCTGCCTATAATGAGGAATTGGTAATAGGGAGTAAGCTTCAATCTATCGTAGATTCAGATTATAACCATGAACTCCTAGAAGTGCTAGTGGGCTCAGATGGATCATCTGATGCAACCAATAAAATAGTTGCTGAATTCAGTAAAAACCATCCTTTTATAAAACTTCATGTTCTGAATAGACATGGTAAAACAGGCGTCTTAAATTCATTGACTCCAATGGCAAATTCAGATATTATTGTTTATACAGACGCCAATGTATTATTTTCCAAAGATTGTTTGTCATCGATGATTAGTAAGTTTAAGGATGAGTCTATTGGACTGGTAGGGGCAAATATTACCACCAAGCAAGTCCTAAATGAAGGTATCAGTTTTCAAGAAGGTAAATATATCGAACAAGAGAACCTGCTCAAGTACAGAGAAGGTCTATTATGGGGTAGTATGATGGGCGCTTTTGGCGGTAGTTATGCCATGAGAAAAAAGCTCTTTAAGTCTATCCCCAGTAATTTCATTGTCGATGACTTCTATCTAACAATGAATGTTCTTATCTCTGGTAAGAAAGCTATCCTGGATCTCCGTGCAATCTGTTATGAAGAGGTGTCAGTAAAAGAGGCAGAAGAATTCAGAAGGAAAGTAAGGATGTCATCTGGAAATTTTCAGAATCTAGGTACTTACAAATCTGTGCTATGGAAATGTAAACCTTCCATAGGGTTTAGTTTTTTATCCCATAAAATATTGCGATGGATTACCCCTTTGTTTCTTATTCTAACCTTGGTCACTTCATTTTACTTACGTGATATCCATTGGATTTATCAAGTTTGTTTTGTTATACAGCTTGTGCTTTTAGGAATCCCTGCATTGAATGCGGCACTTAAAGGCATTGGTTTTCACTCAAAGCTTATACAATTTGTGGCTTATTTCTATTCTATGAATCTTGCTTTATTGATCGGGATGATGAAATACTTGAGGGGTATTAAATCAGCTATTTGGGAGCCAACAAAGCGCTAAGTAAATTTAAGATTACCGTCTAAGTGTAATATAACCTGAGCGTTTTTTCCAGATACCTTGGAAGTTTTCAAAGTTAGCAATATAAAAATAAGTGCCATCTGAAAGAGGTTTGCCAGTAAAGCTATTTGTGCCGTCCCAGTATTGAACATCACTATCTATTTCACTCACTATAGTTCCCCATCTATTGTATATTCTAGCCTTCATATCTCTTATCAATGCATGGCTAAAGAAAAACAAGTCGTTCACACCATCCTCATTTGGTGTAAATACATTTGCGAATCCTGGTATCGGACATCCGATAGAAGTTACTGTTATGGTATCCGTTACAAAACACGAATTAGTAGAAACCTCTAATACATATTGTCCAGGCTCTTCAATAGTAATTGTATTGCCAATCGTACCTTCATTCCATTCATAGGTCTGATAGGGTTCTTCTACCTGAATGATCAATTCATTTTCAAAGCAAAAGTTAGTATCTAAGTCCAATTCTAATATAGGATAAGAATGGATGATTACTTCTAGGGTATCGGTAATGTGACATCCATTTTCATTTTCAATAGTCAACGTGTAATCCCCAGTATTTTCTGTTGTAACAACACCATAATTCCACATTTCTTCAGGCATATTATTTCCTTGTGGGTCTTGCCAATTGTAGTTAATGTTGGTTTGATTGCTAAAGCCCTCTAGTGTTAGACTATCATCGTCACATAAAGGATAATTGTATAGTAGGAGTGGAGCGTTTGGCAATGGATTGGGTACTATGTCAACTACTGTGATTACACTACAATCAAAACTATTAATATTGATGGCTGTTAGCGATATCAGAGAATCTATCAGCAGAACAGTATAGATGTCTCCATTTGAAGTGCCTACTTCACCATCCCATGAAGAAATTTCATCAGACCAATTAGTAAACAAAACTTCTAGCACATCCTGCTCACAGATAGTATCAGGAAGTGAGATAATTGGAATTTCAGGAGACGGGTGGGTGTTGATAGAGATTAGACTAGTTTCACTTACACAGCTACCTAAAACATTTGAAACCTGAATCTGAATTGGACTTATTACGTTATTCAAAATATAAGTATCGCCTTGCGCAAGTTCGTTATTGTTCGCATCGTACCATACCGACCCTGAAGCATATTCAGAAGTGAGTATAATATCCGATCCTGAGCATATACTTGTATCCAAACCTGCAGGTTCAGGTGATTCCTGCAAAAATGTTATTGTTATCTGATCCGATACATCTTCACATCCATAGGGGTTGATGAGATTGACATCATACGTGCCAGATTCAGTCACTAGAATAGATTCAGATGTCATTCCATTTGACCAATCATAAAATATCATATCTGCATTGGCAGTTAGCTCGATAGTATCTCCTACACAAGCAGTTACATCTGGTGTTATCTCAATATTTGCTACAAAACTGTTGTCGTCAATCACGATGGTTTGGGTGAATTCAATATTACACTGTTCCACGGTGACGGTATATTCTCCCATTTCATAGACTGTAACTTCAGGTTGAGTAGAATTAATAGGGGCATCCCACCAAAGGTCAGGCGAACCAGTAACTATGGTACTTAAGGTGACACTGCCACTTGTACATATGTCTCCTGTAGGCGAGATGATCACAAAAGGAGATGTGTACTCTAACGTTTCAATGGTGTTGGAAGTCAAAGTACATCCAATAAAATTTACGGCAACACAATAATAATAGCCTGGTTGATCTATCCATATACTTTGAGTACTTCCAAGGTCATCTCCATCTGGGCCTACCCATGCATAGCTTTGATTAGCATTACATGTTAGGAGTATTGAATCATTAGGACAAACCACGTTGTCCATGACATTACTCGTTATAGTTGGAGAGGGGGGCGCATATATTCCGATGTTTGTGGACAAACTGACGCTACATCCTGTAAGTGAATCTACTAATGTTCCTCCATAGTAATACTGACCTGTGGATATAACACTTATTGTATCACCATTTTCTGAAGTGCTAACAATACCTGAGCCTGACCAACTAAAGTTTTCTACCGTATTATTTATCCACGCATTGATCGTGTCACCAGGGCATAAATAGGGATCACTATCGATTGTAATACTTACCATGGGGTTTGGATTTACAGTCACATATACACTGTCAGAATTAACAAGATATTCGGTTGATTCATCCCCGCATATATTATCATATCCCAATTCAAATCCAAAATTTGATAAATAATACCACCCGTCAGAAGTTGGATATACGGTGGACTCTATACATGTAGAACTTCCTGTTGGATAGATAGGGCCATCACAATATGGACTGTCAAGAACAAGATTTGGGTTACTGATTTGATCGAATATAGCAAATGTTATTCCTTCCCCTTGACATATTGTTATGCTGTCTTGCCCTAGAGTGTTCAAAAGGATAGGGTCAATGAGTGGGATGGTAGGAGCAGATTCAAAGATTAAATTATAATTTGCGGAATTATAGCATCCAAATTCATTGATTATAAAAATTTCATATAATCCAGATTCCGTCATAGTGTAGCCACCATCCGTATATAAGAAGGGGTCTGATACAGGGGAAGCTACAGTAGTAATACCTTCGGTGGTGTCATTCTCTAATATCACTAACACTTCTTCCCCACAGGTGGTTATATTATTGTAGCTCGGATATTCGTTCGTATTATAGCCAGCATCATCCGTCATCCATGGCATGCTCGGCACTGGATTTATATCTATATGGATACTGTCATATCCCGAATAGCATAGATCTTTTCTAGTAACTTCGACAAAGTAATCCCCACTTGTCATGATTTCAGTTAATGCTGTAATTGATCCATTACTCCATTGGTAATTATACTCAGGACCAGAACTTAGATCATAATCTTCCGAATAAAAATATGTATTTGTATTCACTGTAACAGTGGTTGGATTACATAATGAAAGACTATCAAGATCAGGGTATATTTCTGGTAAAGCAACATCATAACATCCATTATCAAAGTAAAAGAAATTTGGTGCATCACTCACAAAAGGCGTTGCAACAAGAATATCTAAATTATCGGAGGACTCTATTCCTGCAAAAATATTAATATCACCATTACAGCCGATTGATTCAGCAAATGACTCATTCGATATTTCATAATTAAAAGTTTGGGGTGCAAAAAATGATTTTTCAAACCCTCCAGCAATAATCGGATTATCGATATCCGAAATAGCAATTCCAAAACACCAGTCATTGCTTGTTCCTCCATATTGTCTAAACCAAACTCTGTTTCCGTTACTCTCATATTTAGTAATGAAGACATCTCTATATCCTGCGGAATAAAAATATCCTTCACCTCCTAGAGCATCCGCATATTCATCAAATCGGCATTTGAATATTCCAGCGATATAGATATCTCTGTTGCTATCAATACACAGTGCCTTTGAGCTTATTTTGCTGTCTGAGTCATCTTCTTCCCCCCATACTACTTGTCCGTCAGTATCAAATCGGATAAGAAATAATTTGTAAGTGTAATTACCTCCCAATGTGACAATCGGATCAGTTAAAATCAGCATCTGTCCTAAGTATTCTCCGGTGATATAAATTCTGTCATCATCAATCTCAAGATCATATGCATTGACTTCATAGGCACTCAGTATATTGATCCATTCAACTGACCCAAGTGGATTTAATTTAGCAATATACCCTGCATTCAAAATGGCATTGTTTACGGTTTGACCAGCAAAGACCATGGTGTCTGAAACTTGCCCTGTGAGATAAATATCGTTATTGTTGGCGACATCAACTCGTAATCCTCTATCATTTTTATCTGAACTTCCTTGTATAGACCACAACGGATTGCCAAGTGAATTGTATTTCACTACAAATATGTCTTTGCTATACTCATCTGCAACATCATCATATGCGCTTTGAAAAGTATTGCCACCTATATTAGTGGAGCCACTAAATTCACCAGTTACGACCACGCTGTTGTCTGACCCCACCGAAACGCAACTGCCAATCTCACCTGAATCACCCCCTTCTCCCACGACCCAAATGACATCGCCAGAGTTATTTAATTTTGCAACAAAGAAGTCTCTAGAATCAGAATTAGAAGTAAGCGTGAATGAATCAAAAGTTGCCGTGCCTTGAAAGTATCCTGTTATATATAAGGAACCATCAGCACCCACATCAACGTCAGTAGCTCTGTCGGACAAGTTGCCACCAAATATCTTTACCCATAAAAAAACACCATCAGCATTGCTTTTAGAAATGTAAATATCGGAATAACCATTGGCGGTAAGTATGATGTCATCACCAAAAGTAACAGGACCAGATACATAACCGACGGTGTATATATTCCCAGCATCATCTACTTCTACATCATAGGCTTCATCGTTGGCCGTTCCTCCAGCTTTTTCAAGCCAATGTTGTGTGTATACTGAATTAACCGTTAGGGTAAGGAGAATGGCGAGTAACAGATTTTTGGTAAGTATCATGTGCTTTTAATTTAGTCATATTTATTGATACACCCCCTATATCACTTCAAATGTACTAAAATCAATGACTTAAATTGTTTATTGGTAAGATATTTTCTTTGCAATGATAGGAATCCTATAAAAATATATATGCTAGTCCGCAAAACGACAGGAGAAATTGATTATTCCGAAATGTCGAGTGAGGGTAATAATATTATGCGAACATCAAGGATTTTAGGCAATAATTTGCGATAATGTCGCACGATCTCCTGCATCTTAGCGGACAAGCATAAAAATCTATATTAACCCGAAAAAGTCATCAATTTTTCAGCGATTAAGTAACCCCTGCAAGTTTGGGGTTTTTCAAACATCCAAATTTGGGTGTTTCTAAATCGGGGTTTCAAATTTTACTTCCCACAACCTTGCTCGCAGTTCTGCTGAGCTTGTCGAAGTATTCATACAATGCACTCTTTTTGTATGAATAATGCGGGTTAAACAGAAAGATAAACCTCCGAGTAATGCTGAATTATTGGCATAAAAAAAGGGTGATGGAAACCCATCACCCTTTTGCGTGTTTTAGTGTTTGTGTAGTTTAGAATCTATAGTTCACTCCAAAGTTCCAAGTTCTTCCAAGTCCGAAGAATACTCTGTTTGAAGTGTCAAGTCCATTGTAAAGCTCTGAACCATCTTCCGCATGAATATTAGTTTCTGATTCAGAGATGTACTTAGTGTCTAACAAGTTGTTCGCATTAAGTCTGAATCCTAATGATTGTCCGTCGTTATCTCCAAATCTCAAAGTATAAGATAGTCCTGCATCTAATAAACTGTATGAAGGAAGCAATAACGACCCCTTATGATCTTCTTGAGAGAAACTTAAAGCATCAATGTCTGCATAAATTTTACTTGCTGTTCTCCAGTTAAAATCTACTTTGAAGTCTTTAGTAGGTCTAATGTCGAGTCCTAATCTAGCAGTTGTTTGCGCAGCATCACCTACTTTTACATCTTTTAAGTAAAGTGTTCCCACCTCAATAACTTCTTGTGCATCATTATTGAATTCAAAATCGACATCATTCGCGTACTTCCAATCACCCATAGAAAACATTCCTCTTAATTGAAACATATCGTTTATTCTATAATTAGCATCAAATTCAACTCCTGAGTGAATCTCTTTTACACCTGTAATTCTAGCAACGCCTCTTACTTCTGTTGAATCATTAATTTGAATGTTCTGGCTTAGGGAGATGAATCTGTCTGTCCATGTAGTTCTATAAAGATTGACATTGGCAGTGAATTTCTTATCATTTGACTTGAAACCATAACCTATTTCCATTCCAACAATTTTCTCATTGATTAAATCTTCATTCACATCATTTGTTGTGTAGTTTGGATATACCGATCTGAAATTAGGTTGTTTTGAATAAAAACCAGTATTAAAGAATATATTATTGTTGTCATCAATATTGAAGTTAAGACCACCTTTGATATTTCCTCCTAATATTTGTTCCCAACCTGAAGTTTGTTCTGCGTCAGAGTCCAAGTAGTTAAAGTAATCTATTCTTTGGAATCCTTGTTGTGATACACCTGCTTGTACAAATGCAGTCACTCTATTGATTTTATATTCCAATTGAGTAAATGCACCTAGCCAATTTACTTTACCATCATTATGATAATCTATCTTTTGTTCATCATCTACGTTAGCAAATACATTCAATAAAGAAGAGAAGTCTGCTGCGTATGTTTCAGTAACTAATACACCGCCAGCGTCTGTAAGACTACTGTTGTCAAAATTAGTATTGTCATAGTCGATATAACCATCTGCACCAAGTAGATTTTCAACTCTTCTGTAGTGAATACCTGTATATTTTCTTAAATCTACACCAAAGTCAAAGGAGAGATTGTCACTTAGTTTAGTATTGAAGTTTGAAATAGTACCAATCCAATTGTGCGAGTTCATTGACGCTCTTCTAGTAATACCATTATCATGTCCATATTTACCACCTCCTGAGGGGTGACCATTATTTCCTGTGTTGTAATTGCCGCCATTAAATTGTTCTCTTACATCCGTTTCATCATCATCAAATGAGCTAATAAATTCTGGGGTTACACCACCACTATTCCAGTTTTGGATATTGTCAACATCAACTCCTCCGTCTGTATTGGTTGGTAGAGCATATTGTCTTGTACCATTGATACGTCCAATTTCTCCAGTTCCACCACCACGACCAACAGAGGCATAAAATGCCGTTGAGATCTTAGATTTTTCTGATAAATTCAAATCCCAGTTCAAAGCCGCAACAGGTTTATGGTAAAAGTTTCTTCTGAAAGAAAATTCTTCTCCATCAAGCGTTCCCCAATCTCCATTGTAGCGGATGTCAGGTTCTGTTTCAGTGCCCAGATATTTGGAGATAGAAGGGGCATAACTTCTTTGATGGTGCCATTGTGGCGCACCAGTAACTGTAAATTGAAAGTCATTTTTCTTATTAGGTTGATAACCGACTCCAAAGAAGTAATTCGTACCACGGAATTTTGTGCCATCGACATATCCATTACCTGCAGTTCTACTAAAAAGAGCTGATACTGCTAAGTTATTATCCATTTTGCCGGTAGAATAAGAGACAAGCATTTTGTTGTATCCGTCATTACCAATGTTAAGACCAATTCTACCCCCTTTTTTAGCGTCAGTAGTTTTGGTAAGAATATTAATTGTTCCTCCTACAGATGAGATTGCTAGTTTTGAAGAACCTAGTCCCCTTTGAACTTGCATCGCAGTAGTTACGTCCGATAGACCAGACCAGTTTGACCAATATACAGCCCCACTTTCCATGTCATTTACCGGTACTCCGTTAATCATTACCGCAATATTTTCTTGAGAAAATCCACGGATGTTAATTCTAGCGTCACCAAATCCACCCCCTTGCTTAGTAGCATATACTGAAGGTGTATTATTTAGAAGTTCAGGAAACTCTTGTGAACCAAGTTTTTCTTGAATCTCAGCAGCACGTATTGTCGATACTGCGACTGGTGTTTCTCTTTCTCTTGCTACATCAGCTACTCCGACTATTACTATGTCACCAAGAAGTGTTGAGCTAGCTGCCATGCCAATTTTCCCTAAGTTGGTAGTTTCACCAGAAGCTACTGCAAAAGCACGTGTAATTGTTTTGTATCCAACGAATTTAATTTCGACTTTACCACTTGCAGGTGCTTCGAAGCTAAATGTACCATTCATGTCAGTAATTGCACCAGTAGTTGTGCCAACCACTGTTACACTCGCCCCTGGCAGTCCTTCGTTGTTTGCTATGTCAATGATAGTACCTTTTAGTGTTCCCTGCGAAAATGCTGTAAAACTGAGTATTAAGGCGGTAAGTACTAATGAAAATTTTAGTAATGATTTCATCTATGTTGTTTTATAGTTTATATTGTGTTATTTACCACAAAGATTCGTTTTTTTTTCCAATTAGATATTGGATTATTGTAAAAAACGACGGTTTTTATTCAAAACATATTAACAGCGGGGGAGGCAGGCATTTTAAAGGATAAAATAAGACCAGTGTTTCAAAAAGACTTTGGGGGAGATAAAAACGATTCTAAAGTATCCAGTTATCGCTCAATTACTAATCTAACACCTTCACTATGAGCAGAAAATTCTGGCGCGTACATGCATTCAATTAGTGCAATACCATTGGAGAAATCCCCTTCATGGCTAACGAACAAGTCATAGTCCAGTGTGTAAGTCCCTTTGCGTAGATTGTCAATAAAAAAGTGTGTCCCTGAGTCACGAGTATTCATGTAGTATCCCACCCCACCCTTGTATTGATATCGGGAGATAACATCGAGGGGTTCAAGGCCACTTGCTCGCAAGTCTTTGATATGAATGTAGTTCATATCTCTATCTGTAATGACGTCAAGTCTTACTCTAATTCGATCTCCAATTTTAATTTGTTTTTCATTAATAGAAATTAGTTTTTCTCCGTCTTTGGTTTCCGTGACTAGGTATAATTGTTTGCGAATGGTCAACGGACTTTCTGCACTCGTGATTTTATCCAATTCTTCAAAATACTGCCAATAGATAGCACCCCAAGATGGCGACTCTCCCGTTTTATTGATTCTTACGGTTGCCATATCTGGCGTAATTTCTTCTTTTGACCATACTTTTTTTACGTATCCAGTTCCTGCTTCTTTCACAAGCTGCGGGTCATTAGAGTCTATCACATGATTTCCCACGGTTATTTTATAGGATGTCGGAGTCGTCCAGTCATTGCCTTGAAGAAGTAAAGCGTAACAGGCTTCAGCAGTGGCTTTCGTAGTTTTCCAATCATTGGTACGCTTGTTCATAATCAGCCATGTTTTTAGTAGATTGACACTCTCTAGGTCGTTGTTTATTTCAGAAAAGGCTTCTATCAATAATGCATGACGCTCTGTAGTGGGTTCATACCAGTTCCAAGAGTAAATATCCTTCTTCCAATACATGCCCATCT
>JAJRRH010000136.1 GCA_024279715.1 Bacteroidota bacterium | reverse complement strand
TCCGTGAAGCAAAAATGGCAGCTAAATGGAGCGACTGTGCACAAAGATATGACGTGATATACCCGTCCAATAATAATGAATTAACCCACTTTACCATCAATAATGAAGGAGACCTATCGCCTCTCTCCGTTCAAATTTCAAATCATCCTGACTTAAACAACATTCAATGGACATCCACCAGTGTATCATCAACTTTCGTTACAGATGCCAATCAAAATTATTTATTCAACGACCAATACGAGTGTTTATTTGTCATGAATGACAGTCTCTCAAATAATCTTATAAAAATCATTGTCCATTTAGATCAATCCATTTTTTGTAATCCACTATATCTCCCTACAATTGAACTCTCCTCAGCCACAATTTTTCCAAATCCACTATCAGATGAGCTACACCTAACCAATATTGAGAACATTCTCGAAGTCACCATATTCAATTCGCTAAGTGAAAAAATAACGCATATTGAAAAACCTAAAACAGAAATAATAGACATGACTGCATTGAGCAATGGCATCTATTTTGTAAAAATAAAATATCGCTTTGTCATGAAAACGTTTAAAGTTATCAAAATGTAACCCTTCCTGAACAGATGAAATTATATCATCCTATTACACCTACTTGCACAACCCACTAAGAATACCGTTCTTTGACCCTACAAAGGACACTATGCAATTCACAGAGCTCAACATCAACACTCCCTTACTCAATGCCCTTGAGGACAAGGAATATACTATTCCCACGACCATACAAGCGAAAGCTTTTTCAGTAGTCATGTCGGGGGCTGACATGGTGGGTATTGCACAGACAGGAACGGGCAAAACACTTGCCTACCTCCTGCCCTGCCTGAGGTTATGGAAATACAATACTGATCGTTATCCAACGATTATGGTATTAGTACCTACCCGTGAACTTGTAAAACAAGTCATCGAAGAAGTCAAATCAATGACCACCTATATGAACTTCGTATCAGTAGGAGTATATGGCGGAGCCAACATTAATGTACAATCTAAAAAGGTAAGCGAAAAGCACGATCTTATCGTCGGCACGCCCGGCAGACTGATGGATTTGGTACTCAATGGCTCTCTTAAGACCAAAAAAATAAAAAAACTCGTCATAGACGAAATGGATGAGATGCTCAACCTTGGATATCGCCATCAGATTCTTAACGTATTTGACCTCATCCCCGACAAACGACAGAATATGTTATTCTCAGCCACACTTCAAGATGAAGTGGAGACTTTTGTAAAAACACTTTTCCATAACACAGAGATAGTAGAAGCTGCCCCATCAGGTACACCTGTAGAAGACATAGAACAATTGGCGTACACCGTTCCTAATTTTTTCACCAAAATAAACCTGCTCAACCACCTTCTACTGAATGACGACACGATGAGTAAAGTACTCGTATTCGTCACCGGAAAAAAACTTGCAGATAACATCTTCGAAGGATTAGATCCGCAACTGAAGGAAACCTTCGCTGTGATACACTCTAACAAGTCGCAGAACAAACGTTTCGCTGCCGTAGACAATTTCAAAAATGATGTGCACCGAGGACTCATAGCCACTGACATTATCGCTCGTGGTCTTGACATTGAAGGAGTAAGTCATGTGTTTAATTTCGACCTCCATCCACTCCCTGAGAATTATATGCACCGAACAGGTCGTACAGGTAGAGCTGGAAAAAAAGGTGTCGCAATCGCTTTCATCACCGAAAAAGCACAAAAGAAGAAAGAAGAAATAGAGACCATGATGAAGCAGCCCATCCCTACCCTTGAATTACTCGAGGAAGTAGAGGTCTCCACCGTCATAGCACCCCACGAAATGACGGTTATTGATATGCCTACGCTCAAAATAAAACTCCCTTCTCGGGAAGATTCAGGAGCAGCCTTTCATACAAAAAAGGATAAAAACATGAAAGTGAATATCCGTAAAAGCAGATCGGATGTCATGCGTGCCAAATACAAAAAGCCGCAAAGGAGAGCATCCAAAAAGAAGTAATCCACGCTATCTTATTCATTCTGAACGATTCAAAATATTGATGCTAAATATTCTGTTATCGTTCATATCTTTTCTCGATTTTTCAATAGTATTCTGGGAAGTCAATACTATCTTCGTACACATTTTTTTAACAACACTATGGAAGAAGTAAATATACAATTCATCAATCTAAAGCAAGCCATCACCCACCATATTGGCAACAAACACAACGGGGAAGACGTCAAGCTATCCGAAATGGCATCCAATATAAAGCCAGAAAGTGCGGACTATCTCGTGCAGTATTTTTTCAAACCTATCCCGTGGGCTGAGTATTTTACTTTTGGTGAAGAAGAAGAAGATCGTGCCGACAACTATGTGTACAATGAAATCAAAGCCCTGTTTGACAATCCAGAAAACTGGATTCAACATTCAAAAAACTTAGCCCATCAGCTATATGAATGCAGCGATCACCCACAAATAAAAGCTGGCGAATTTAATCTTGTCATGTTTGAGAATCTCACATATGATGACATGCCGATGCCTGCCATAGGACTTTTCAAATCCACTTCTCGCAAGCCATTTTTGAGAATGGAAGACCAAGGAAAAAACTTTGAGCTTCGTCACCATCTTGGGTACGGACTTGGCAGCCTGGATCAAGCCTGCTTAATCCTAAAGACAGATGTAGAAGAAGGATTCAGAGTATTCGCATTTGACAATACAGGCGCCACTTCGGATGCTGTATATTGGAAAAAAAACTTTCTGAATATCAAAGCCTGCGATAGTGAATTTCACAAGACTGCAGCCTATATGAATATGGCTAAAAACTTCTTAACGCAAAAAATAGATGAAGACTTCGACGTAGATCGTGTGGACAAAATCGACCTACTCAACAGAAGTGCCGATTACTTCAAAAACAAAGAACATTTCGTAAAAGAAGATTTTGAACAAGAAGTGTTTGCAGATGAGAGCGTTATAGAGTCATTCAGAGAATTCAACAATAAAGTAGGATTACAGAATAAATTAGTGCTAGAAGATAGTTTTGACATCTCTGAACCAGCAGTAAAAAGAGAAGCGAGAGGATTCAAAAGCGTATTGAAGCTTGACAAGAATTTTCACGTATATATCCATGGCAATAGAAATCTAATTCAGAAAGGATCCGATGAAGACGGTAAGAAATTCTACAAGATCTACTACGATGTAGAAAAATAATACCCTTGAGAGATTTCTTAACTTAAGTCATTTTAATTAGCGCCAATTAGTCATTACTTTGCAGAGTAATTAAAACAAAAGTTATGTCTTTATCTAAGCAAATTATCTTTTTACTATTAGCCGTATTTTTCACTAGTGGGATATACGCCCAATCCATCACCCAAAGCATACGTGGCAAGGTCTTGGACAAGCAATCACAGTACCCAATACCTGGTGTTGTGATAAAATTAATTCATCCGGATCTGCAAATCACAGGTATCTCCGATATCAATGGCGATTATCGGATGGAGGGCATTCCTATCGAAGGACGACATAGCGTTGAAGTAAGTATGATGGGCTATGACACGCAGACCCTTTCCAACCTAGTGCTTACTTCTGCCAAAGAACTAGAGGTAAATATCTATATGGTAGAATCCATTACCGACTTAGCAGAGGTAGTCATTACCGCTCAAACAGATAAGCGAAATGCTATCAACAAGATGGCTACCGTGAGTGCCCGAACTCTATCTATTGAAGAAGCTGGTCGATACTCAGGCTCTATTGGAGACCCGGCTCGTATGGCGCAAAATTTTGCTGGTGTCAGTGGCGCAAGCGATGATAGAAATGACATCATCATTCGTGGCAACTCTCCTACTGGTGTACTTTGGAGAATGGAAGGCATTGACATTCCAAGTCCCAATCATTTTGCCACCCTTGGCAGCACCGGCGGCCCTGTAAGCATGCTAAACATCAACAACCTATCCAATTCAGATTTTCTTACAAGCGCTTGGAGCGCAGACTATGGCAATGCCTTATCAGGAGTGTTTGATCTGAGATTGAGAAACGGAAACAGCAAAAACAGAGAATATATTGGTCAAGTGGGATTCAATGGCTTTGAACTTGGTGCGGAAGGACCATTTAAGAAAGAAGGACGAGCTTCATACCTCGTCAATGTAAGATACTCTACTTTGGAAATCTTTGACAAACTAGGTTTCGACCTAGGTGTAGGATCTGCTATTCCTGAGTATAAAGACATCAGCTACAAACTAAATTTCCCAACAAAAAAGGGTAAAATAAGCCTCTGGGGAATGATAGGAAATAGCTTTATAGATTTTCCTGCTGAGGAGAATGACTCTACAAACCTGTTTAGCGAAGCAAATGAACATTCTATCTTCACCTCCAAGACGACCATTGTAGGCGGCACTTACAAGCATTTTTTTAATAAAAACACCTCCCAAGACATCATCATTGCCTTCGGAATGGCAGATCTTGAAGGGCGTACGGACACTATTGACTTCGATACCCGAGAAGAATTCAATACCTTGGGGTTAGATCAAAATCTAAGTAAGATATCCGCCCATTACAGGCTGAATAAAAAAGTAAATCCAAGAAATACATTCGCTTTTGGTGTAATGATGGAAAACAACATGGTCAATTTTAGAGATAGCTCGTATGTAGGTACGGAATACGTGGTATTCTCAGATGCCAAAGGAGATGCTCTCCTGCTCCAATCTTATGTGAATTGGCAACACCGATTCAATGAAAATTCCACACTCAATATGGGACTCCACAGTCAGCACTTTTTATTCTCCGAGTCGAATACCATTGAACCACGTCTTGGGTACAAACATCAAGTCAGTAAAAAGAGCAACCTCAATATTGGTTTTGGCCTTCATAGTAGGTTACAGCCAATCCCTATCTACTTCCTCGCTGGAGATGACCCTGCGGTGGAATTGCCAAACAAGTATATTGACTTTACAAAATCATTTCACTCTGTATTAGGTTTCGATCACTTTCTGAAAGAAGACTTGAGAATAAAAACAGAATTATACTACCAATATATCTTCAATGTACCTGTTGAAAATGTATCGTCTACATTTTCAATGCTCAACCAAGGGGCAGACTTTACATTGCCAGGAAATACCAACTACCTAAATGAAGGGACAGGCGAGAATTACGGATTTGAACTAACGCTAGAGAAATTTTTCAGTAAAGGATACTACTTCTTAACCACCGCCTCACTCTTTGAATCATTTTATGAAGGAAGTGATGGCATCAAAAGAAACACCTTATTCAATGGCAACTATGTATTCAATGCCTTGGGCGGTAAAGAATTCAAATTGAAAAAGAACATGGTATTCTCCATTGATTCTAAAATCACCTATGCCGGTGGCAGACGATATACTGAGATTGACTTAGAAGCTTCACAGCTAGCACACACAGCCATTTATCACAATGACGAGGCTTTTGAAAAACAATTACCCGCATATTTCCGATATGATTTGAAATTCTCATTCAAGATGAATGGCAAGAAAATTTCGCAAGAATGGTTTGTGGATCTACTCAATCTGACAAATCACAAAAATGTATTTCAATATGGATACAACGCAAAAAAAGGCATTGTAGGGACCACCTATCAACGAGGCTTTTTCCCTAATATCCAATACCGCATCTTTTTCTAAAAAAGGATAGTCCTTTAGGTCAAAAAAATGTATAGTTTTGCACTAAATAATATATGATGGCATACAATCTAAAAGAAATAATACCTGGAGAAGGTCTCGGAGATTTGAAATTCGGAATGACACGAGATGAAGTACAGACAATACTGAGTGTCCCCAATGACAAGGATAGCATCAATGACCCAGAATATCCTGAAGACAATTCAGAAGTATGGCACTATGATGAATTTGAAATCTCCTTGGGGTTTGAAAAAATCGGTGATGAATGGAGATTAGAAAACATCGCCCTTAGCTCTAACGATTACGAACTCCATCACCGTAAACTTATCGGACTGGACAAAGAGACTTTATTAGCCAAGCTAGATAAAATGGGACTTACTGAATTTCTCCTTGACGAATTTGAAGAGGAAGAAGGAACACAAACTGTCATCCGATCCAATGAGACTGCCATCAATTTTTTCTTAGAAGATGGTGTCTTATCAGAGATAATGTGGTCGCCAATATATGAAGAGGAATAGGTATTGAGTTTTTCATCCCTGATTAGCATCCAATGAAAAGATCGTTGTTATTTTGTCTCGTCCTAATTTTTGCAGTATTTAATTCGACACTTCAAGCCCAAGAAAAAGGTAAAAGTCTCTGGAAATTCAACACCGCTCTTGGTTTTTCATACTATGAAGGCAACGTAGAAAAACTCGATACGAGATTAAAACTTGCTGCCTCTCGTGCAGACAGTGTGGTGGAATATTCTACCTCCTACCAGTTTATCTATGGAGAACTCAATGAGAACAGAAACAATCTCGTACATGACTTTAAATTCACTGTTGACTTTCTACCCTACCATGTATATTCTCCTTTTGCAGGTGCATTTGTGTTTAGTAATATCTACAAAGGGTTTCGATTGAGAAATAGCTATCTCGCGGGGGTCAAACGAAAACTTATCTATACCGATAAAACCCACTCCTCCATCAGCGCAGCCATCATGTATGACTATGCAACATACGGCAAGGCAGGTGTCAGCGAAGACCTTGACATCAAGGAGCAAGTTCTTCGGTTATCTCTTCGTCCGAAGATAAAAACTTCACTCTCAGAGCAGATTGTATTTTCTCACATTAGTTTCTGGCAACCCGAAATTGAACATCTTGAAAACTATATCTATCAAGCGACCACAAGCCTTGATTTTAACATCAAAAAAAACATGAGTCTTGGCATGGACTATCTGTACTACTACAATAATAGTCCTCCATATAATAGCATTCGAAAAAGAGATCAGAAGTTTTTACTGTCTTTGAAATTTAGCCTGTAGTTTTTTAGGCTTTTGAACTTCGTAAAGTCAGGAGTGTAATCTCAGGAGGTACGCCCAATCGACCTGGATACGCCAGTACACCAAATCCCCTATTGACATATAGCTTCTGCCCTTCCTCTTCGTATAGCCCACCCCACTTAGGATACTTATACTTGATAGGACTCCACTTGATGCCCCAATCGGGAATTTCTATGCCCATCTGCGCACCATGCGTATGTCCAGACAAGGTGAGATCGATATTAGTTTTCCCTTTTACCTTCTTGTCAAAATGCGTCGGATCGTGTGATAGCAATATTTTAAATTTATCCTCATCCACACCTACCAATGCCTTGTCAAGATCACCAATCTGATGAAATCCTGCGCCCCAGTTATGCACCCCAATTAGATGGATAGATTCATTCCCTTGCTCTAATAAGACATGCTCATCTTCCAATAATTTGAAACCCATCTTTGCGTGAATTTCTTTCAATAACTGAATACTTTCTATCTTCTGCGTGTCGGACTGTGGCCCATAGTCTGCATAGTCATGATTCCCAAATATGGAATACTTCCCTTTCTTAGCCTTTATCTTTTTAAAGACATCTATCCACGACACCGCCTCTTGCGCATTATTATTCACCATATCTCCAGTAAATACTACATAATCCGGGGTTAGACTATTAATCATCTCTATCGCTTTTTCTACAGGTTCGTATTCATTGATAAAACTACCTAAGTGGAGGTCACTTATTTGCACAATTCGACAACCGTCAAATGCTTTAGGAATCTTATCCGAAACGATATCCTCCTCCATCACCCTGAAATTAAACTTGCCCCTAAATATACCATATAGCAATCCGCCAAACAACATCGCCGTAGCACCCAAACCAAGGGTCGTAATGAAATGCCTTCTTGAAGAATTGTACTTAGACTTTATGAAAATTTTTCCGAACGCCCACCGAACAACATATACCACATCATCTATCAAGTGCGTCAATGCAAATAAAAACTTGCTCATGTAAGTAACCACAAAAGCTCCAAAAACTATAGGTATCCAAGATGAATTTTCACTTAACAAAACCTTATACCCATATACGCCTTCTCCTACTACAATAATAACGAGTACGCTAAGAACAATGTACACTGCCCTAATCCATAATGATTTCCTAGGCATATACGTACTCAACACACTGGACAACCCTTTGTAACTATACCACTCCACAAGAAGAAGTATGATTAAGAAAATAATAGGACTTGGTCTATGCATTCTGCAAATATCGTTTAATAATTCTAGTGGCACATACTATCCATCCATAATCTCTACCGCTAATCACATCCTGTGAATTCATTCTATACTATCTTGCGCAAAAAAAAAATGAAATCAATAATCCTAGGTTTTCTCTTACTATTCGCAATTAGCAGCTGTACTTCCAAAAATAAATCCACTATCCATGGATTATGGTCTCTACACATAATGGAGGTTCGTGATACCAATACCGGACAATGGGATGAATGGCGTCAAGGAATGGATGGCTATCTACTTTATGACAATCAAGACAATGTAGCATTGCATCTTACACCCAAACATTATGCCGATACTTTGGTGAAATATAGAAATTTTACGGACACTATGAGCCTTCAAAAGATGCAACATATAAGTATGAATTACAACTATATGGGCAAGTACAACCTAGATAAAAAAAACAAAATTGTTAGCCACCTGCGCCTTTCCCACTCGAATCCCAATGACTGGGGCGTCACTGTTGAACGAAGGTACTATTTTTCAGGCGACACCTTGATAATCACTCCTGTGGAGAAGAAAAATGCCTCTTTAAGATTGAAGTGGCTTAAACATTGAGTGACCTTTACCTTTTTTGAATTTGGGTTTTTTTTGACAAAAACGACATTCCTTTGACTTGAAAAAGGTATTCTTAGAATACTAAATATACTCATAAGAATTGTATTTCCACTGTAATTATTCAAGCTTATTATAAGCTAAACCCTTATTCACATTGAGATTTACACATTTTTTAACGTAACCTTAACCTTTGGTTTTACGTACAACCTACAGAAATACACAAAACTGTATATCAGTAAATTAAGACCTAGATATCGACCTTACTTTTCAATACCAAGATTATTCATTATGATCTTGGTTTTAGTGGTTTATAGCTTTACCTCATTTTCTCAACCCAAAAATATCAATCAGAATGCTCCTTTAGACATGAGTACACCATTTGCAAATTTCAAGCAACTTTGTAATGCCATTACGAAAAATGACCGAGAAACTATTGCACGATTAACCACAGAGGAAGGGTACAGAGTAATATGCGAAGAGCGTGGCGTACAAAGTTTACAGATAGATGTTATATTCTGGCTAGCCGCGCTTGAAGATGGGCAAATATTCTCTTCCGAAAAAATAGAAAGCGAGAAAGAGTTTCTTCTACTTCAAGACGTGGAAGAATATCAGATTCTATGCGTCAATTCCCTTTCAGGCGATAAATATACTTTGATTGAGAAACTCACTTTCATCAAAGAGGATGGCCAATGGAAGTTCTTACTCTTCTCTTCATGGGAGAAATAACTACTTACCTCATCACCAGAACATTTCCCGTCACCACCTCTTGGGTAGTAAAATCATAGTCGGTTCCCCAATTGTACGTGATTCTATAAAAATACAATCCATCGACAACGTAGAATTGATCACTTTCATATCCGGCATTCCAGGAGGTATTGATATCTTCAGATTCATATATCGTTCGCCCCCATCTATTATAAATTTGAATGTGGTAGTTGGTGATAGGACATGAAGGTTTTACTACCAATAAATCATTCACCCCATCTTCATCTGGCGTCATAGCATTGGGCACATAGACTATGCATGGACAATCTTCATCCAATGTGCCAAACGACTGTACGATTTCGAAATCAAGATTCTCTTGACACCCACGACTGTCCTCTATATGTATAGAATGTAACCCTGCTGACAAGGTCTCAAAATGAGGAATAGCACTGGGTTCTGTGTCGCCTTCCATCGTATAAACTACTGGTGGGACAGCGCCTTCCACATGAAATTCAATAGCACCATTGTCAAAATAAAAACAATTAACATTTTTTCTTTCATCCACAATGACGGTCATATCGTTGTCATCCTCTACACGAACGTCAATCTGTCCTGTGCAACCCACAGAATTTATTGCTGTAACAGAATAATCTCCAAAATTTAATTGTTCAAACACCGGCTCATCTTGAAAGGCCCCACCATTAAGGCTGTAAGTAAAAACAGAATTCCCATCCACTGCTACCGTGATAGATCCGCTTCCATCCCCACAAAAAGAGTTTTCTTTAGAAATAAGCTCTAAATTGGCAGGCTCCCGCTCAATAATAATCTCCTCGGTATATTCACACCCCGCATCATCTAATATTGAGATATTGTATGTGCCTTGTGTTAATCCACTAAACACTGGATTTGATTGATAGGATACCCCCCCATTAATAGAATACCCATAAGGCTCAGTACCTGTAGTCACCACCATATTGACAGCACCGTCAAGTCCATCGCATGATTCGTCTTGTCCAGCAGCATCGGCAGAATAATCAAGACAAGCTGCCTCTTGACATTTGGTAACACCCTGCGCTATTTCATCAAGAAAATTGGCATTGACGTAAGCTTCTACCTGATCCCCTTGGCCTTCAGAGAACATATACATACAGGCATCATCTGTATAGTCCATATATGACATCCATAATATAGGGGCTGTACAGGAAGTTTCTCCGAATGCTGGACAACCATAAGTTTCCACAGAAGTAATAGGTGTGTCTCCTATCCCATCCCCATCAGTAGCACAGCTAAGTCCATTAAATGGGTGGTCTAAAGACAAATAATGCCCTACTTCATGGGTCATGGTACGTCCTAGATTATACGGTGCATTGATAGTATTCCCACCGCAACTTACAGAACTAAATGCGTTGAAAGCGCAAACCACACCATCACCATTCAAAAGACCTCCAAGTGGTGAATAGCCTAATATGCCTCCCATGTCATCTCTTACCCAGAAATTCAGATAACCAGCCCATGCGGCATCATCATCCCCCGTCGTGGCGTTGATGGTAATCGCATAATCACCATCTGACAAGCCAAATCCCGCAGGATGTTCGAGTGTTGCCAGGCAAAACTGAACGCAAGTTTCAGCATTATTTATTCCTGCAAATGATCCAGAAGCTTGTGCATCTGCCCAATTGGTAATATCAGTATTGGTACCGGCGTAATCCAAATTCATTCTTTCTACCTGATCCAACGCCATTTGTTCAGCACAAGCAGCGTCAATCGTAATATTCTGAAAATGCACTGCCACTGGAATGAGCAAGGGGCTTGTACAAGGTAATTTATCATTCACACTGTGGGTTTCAAAATACTGTCTTGCTTTCTCCATTCGTTGGTTATAGCCTTCAGCATATGCAGGATCGTTCATCTTCTCAGCATGTATCTCATCTGTAGAACAACGATTTACAACATCCTCGCCTTGAGAAAAAGCAGTGAAGCTCAATAGAATGAACAAAAAAATGATAGGGTAAAATCTCATATAACTTGATAGTTTAATTACCGTCAAATATAGAGGTTAAATCATATTTCACCAATATTTTCAAGCGCAGTAATTGGAAAGCTATTATCAAAGTAATTAACATTTTTTTGCTATTAATAAACTACCTTCGGCACCTCCTTCAAGTGCTTAGTAAAAGAAAAATGAATCACAAAATAGATACTTCAAATCATTCCACCTCATTTGTAGAGTTTGTGGCCATGATGGCTATAATGACTTCACTTGTAGCTTTTACAATTGATGCCGTTCTTCCTGCATTATCTTTTATTGGCAATGATCTACGCAGTACGAATCCAAATCACAATCAACTGCTTATTTCCATGGTCTTCATTGGACTGTCCATCGGGCAGATAATTAGTGGTGCTATTTCGGATAGTTTTGGACGTAAGATTGTCGTTTACTACGGTATGGGATTGTTTATTCTAGGTACACTTTTGTGTTATATAAGTACAGACATGCCTACTATTTTGGCGGGCAGACTCCTTCAAGGGCTTGGTCTTGGAGGCCCTAGAATTGCAAGTATCGCTATGATACGTGACAAGTATGTTGGAGATAGCATGGCTCGAGTCATGTCATTTGTAATGGTCGTGTTTATATTTATTCCTGCCATTGCTCCCGCTGCTGGACAAGGACTTTTGGCTTTCGGCAGTTGGCGTACCATCTTTTTATCTTTTATAATC
>JAJRRH010000135.1 GCA_024279715.1 Bacteroidota bacterium | reverse complement strand
TGGAGCGTATCTACAAAACTATCTCAATGAATTCTGTTACAAACTTAACCGCAGGTACTTTGGAGACAGGCTTTTTGATAGAGTAATTATTGCAATTGCAAATAGTTCCTGTAAGAAAGCGGACTAGCATATTAAATAATATATTATTTTCATTCTAATTTGTTTTTAAATTTTTAATGAGCCATCTGTTAGCTCTCTATCTGTAATCAAATTAGCTAGTTACATTGCTTTGCAAAAGTACTAACTTTTAGGTTTTGATAATATGTACTCAAACTCGTGAATACGCAACCTTTGGTATTAATTTTGCGTTTAATTCATAGGCAGTCAGTATTAATTAAGGATTCGGGTTGTCTATTCGGGTCAATTTCGTTCAAGCGGAATTGGCCTTTTTCTTTTTTAGAAAAGATATTATTTCGAAATTTTTGTTGATAATTGATGGTTTTTCCATCCCTCAGCGATGGGAAAAAATCAAATGTGTGCCTTTTTCTGGCACTCTTTTGATTTTGTGTGTAGGATATTTCTTTTAGTTTAGTCATTTTTTTAGTTGTATCACTTGTCAGGTTTAACCTATTTTTCTTCTACATTCCATTGTTTTTAAGGACTACCGTTGTTTCTAGCATGATGGGTAACAACTGTATAACCACAATGGCGGTTATATCTCTTAAGTCCGCAAGATACAAACAATACCAACAACAACACCCTCACCGACTCCCAATGAATTCAAAAAACAAAAAAAAACAAGCTGCTGTTATTCAGCAAAATACAACGTGTTCCCCATCAAAAATAGAGTCATCACATAATCCGACAACCAATTTATAAACAAATATAAATGTATCTCAAACGTGTTTAAAACGAATAGCTATTATCTTCTTCCATAATTCAAAAGTCAACACAAATATCCTTACTCTACCACAAACAACTTCCGCTTCACCACTCTGCCTCTATCATAGAGCTTCAGCACGTACCGCTTACCTGGTGAAAGCATTTGTTGATTTATAGTGAGGTTATTCTTACCTTTATCGAGACGCAATCCTTCCCCTACTCTAGCGATGACGGCACCTTGGCTGTCTTCTACTACCGCATCTACGACATGCGCCCTGCACATTCGGAAGTCGATCGTCCGATCCACTCCGATAGCTGAGGGAATGGATGGCGTGGGTTCATGATACACGACTTCTTTCTTATCAACAATAGCTGTCCATACACTTAACTTGGTAGAATCGAGCCGGGTCCAGATAGGTCTAATGATATCATTCTGCGCCATGATATTGGTATAATCTCCAAAGAAGATAGTATTGGTAGTAGAGGTAAATGGTGACTCCGAGATTTTGATGTTTTGAAAAGTCTCTCCTCCATCTTCCGAGATTGCCATGTACACATCCGTGGCACCATCCTTATGGTTACGTCGGTCATAGAACACGAAGTATAGTTTACCATTGGATTGATCCACGTCCATCCAAGTAAAGAATTGATGGCTACCGGGCGCATCGTCATTAACTCTCTTGGGAGCAGACCAAGTGTCACCCCCATCGCTTGATTTCACAAGCCATATATCGGTGTCATCCGCACCATTTATCTGGTCAGACCAATTGATATATATCGTGCCACGATAAGGACTGCTGCTCGTATCGCATTTCGTTACTGGCAACCCATTGGAGCGCATTATACCTGGAATTTTGTAACTCCACCCTCCACCTATTTCATTCACGACGATATCCTTTTTCAACCATGTGACACCACCATCTGTAGAGCGGTCAAAGACCAACCCCTGAGGTCCTGCCCATGAGACATACACTTCCCCGTCAGGCCCTACTGCCGGCACAGCACCTTCTACTGTTCTGTCATCATCGATACAATCGCCATTGACTTGATTGATTCTTTTGGCGGTAGTCCATGTGTTGCCATAGTCATTGGATCGGGAAAACATGATGGAACTGCTATCTGTTAATTCCTTACTACCGTATTTGTCAAACTGGGTCCAGGTGAGATATATGGCTTTGTTTTTTTTATCAAATGCCGGCCATTCTTTGTCTTGGGCTTTGTTTCCATTCAGTCCTACATAGTGTCCTTTATCCCAATCTTGTCCGAAATTAGTACTGCGTTGGCATACGATACGGTCTATCCAACTGCCATTAGAGGGATTGGATAGATGGAAAAAATAGAATGCTCCTTGGTCATCCACCATCAAAGCCGGATCACCCCATACTCCGTACGGAGATTCCAAGATACTGCTGATCCAGGTATGACCGGCATCATCACTGACATAGACTTTATTGACATTACACGCTGCCAACATATGCGTGGGATTATTCGGGTCGAATACTATGGAAGGCTCATTGGGATTATTTCGATCACTTATCTTGACGTTGGTGTATTGCGCCAAGGCATGACCCTGATTCATACTGAATATCAGTAGCAATATAAAAAAAGCCCTTTCGAAAGAAGTCATTACTGCGATAATTTCGGCGAAGATACTCTGAAAAAATAACTATCTTTTATGAGAGTCTTCAAAACTACATCCGATTGGAAGGAGTCGCTTGACTACTCAAGACTCACACTCTAACTCAAACTATCTTCACATGTCTGTTCTATGACACTTCTGTACTCTATCTTGCGGATTGGTTTACTATGTCACCCCTTCAGGGTTTAAATGTAATGTTGGACTTATTTTAATGCTACAATAATACCACCCCTTCGGGGTTCTTTCAACACTTGGCTACTCAGGACTCACACCCCTAACTCAAACTAAAAAAACGATTCTTGTAAGTTGAAATCTGACAACGATTGAAGATTTGTCACTATTTTTGCTGCCAATCGCGCTGCGTAGGCAAAAATACCGCCAAACTTAGACGGGAGATTATCCAGTGAGACCACAAAAATACCACCCCTTCAGGGTTCTTTTTACGCTCGGCTACTCAAGACTCTAACTCAAACTGCAACACACTTCTGCGTCGATCTAAATGACACTTCTGTATTCTATCTTGGGCGTGGATTTATTCTGTCACCCTTTCAGGGTTTAAATATAATGTTGAACTTATTTTAATGCTACAATAATTTCACCCCTTCGGGGTTCTTTCAACACTTGGCTACTCAAGACTCATACCCCTAACTCAAACTGACATTACCCTTGGATTTACTAGAGAATGCTATCGTTCTCCGATACCTGTTGCCAACTGCAGGAATGTTCCATATTGCACTTCACTCGCCTCGGTGACGTAGGTGTAGTAGCTATTCAGTCGAAGTCTAGTATGCGGTGTAAGCGTATATGTAAGACTCAATGCAGAAGTATTGTTCTTATGGAATACATCTTCTGAGGTATGCTCTAGGTTGTTAAAAGCAAAGGATCCTGAGATGACAAATTTACGAATCAAGTAGAGATCGAGAGTCGTCTGTAGGTTCATGCTATTGAATGTCCCTTCTAGTTCTGATTTTGTTTTTCCTACAGTGATCAAACTGCTGAACTTGAATTGCTCTCCACTCTTGAATACCCAATCACCTCCTACTCGTACGATGTTGACAAGGTCATTTTGCACATTGGTATTGTAGAGTTTCCCAGCGCCGAATACAAATCCCAACTCGCTTTTCTTAAAACTCGGATGACCAATACGCCCTGTGGTTAACCATGTACCATCATAATTAAACTCATTTAATCTTACAGTGGTGGTATTATCCGGGACATCATCATAGTTGATCAGATTCTCACATACCACGAATGGTTTGTTGAGTACTCCTCCCGATGTTACCGCCATTTCTAGATCAATATTGGAGGTCAATGGTGTTTTGTAAAAAAATCCTAAATCCTGCACCACGCCCAAATCCATTTTTATCAGATTGGTCATAAAACTAGAGACAGGGTCTAGTTTAGGATTGTGACCAAAAGGAATAGACTTCACCCCTATCTGAAAACTTGTACGATCCCATTTGCTCCCGAAATTAAGGAAGGTATCAAAGATTTTAAGTTTGAGCCCACCGTAGCGCATGCCCGATGCATCGACCGACTTGTTGTAACTTACTCCACCTCTTACTTTAAATCCTTTGTAGTTGATCGAACGAGTATATCCTTTCTGAAGGTTTCGCTTGTAGATATTTCTCCATTGGAAAACAACTTGATTGGCAGATCCACGGTTAGCAATATCATATCGCTCGCCATTGATATCCGACATAAATCCACCGTGAAGATTTAATTGCAGGTAATAAAAATCCGTTTTTTGCTTATTGAATTTTATAGAATTCTGCGCATTCACAGAAAAATTCATTAGTAATACTATTATTAAAAGTAGTCTTGTTTTCATCATCAAAATCTTTAACACTATTAGTAATTATAGAGTTGTTTTCTCACTCTCACTATCTCTCTCATATCTTTTGGCAGCTTGACACTTGCCATCCATAGAGGAACTATTCTCTCGTATGATATCAAATAAATATCAATCACATCCTGCTCTCGCGATGAATAGGTAAGGTATATTTTTTCTACACCTTTATATTGGTTATTGACCCAATTTCCAGTTTTAGAATCGACCATCAATAGGTATGGCAGTCTGTCTTTAGGTAACAAATCCACATCATGAAAAATAGTGCTCTGCGTTGGATTATATCTCCTCCCTGTCGGATAGGTATTGATACCAAACAGGTAGCCTCTGAGTTTCTGCTCGCTCAATTGGGATAGATCCACGTTACCCAATACCACTTTGTAAGGAGAATACTCTCCTGTGACAGTAAATTGAACATAGGCGTCTGTCCCTTTCAAATCGATAATTTCTACATCCACCTGGTCTAGGTATCTCATCCACCCTGGGTCGAAGGTTTTAAGATTTACGTCCGAGTAGAATCCATCTTTTAAAAACTGGGTGGTAGAAACTGGTTGATTCAAAATACTGGAATATGTCAGTGTATCGCTACCGGTTATCCAAAGTCCAAAATCATTTTTATAGTATTCTTCTCTATCGAGGGGTTCAATTAATCTATTGGATTGATGCCCCACTTCTATTACTTCCGTGTCTAGCTTTCTTTTGATTGGATTACGAAGCTTCTCGAAGTCCATGTAAACAGTTTCCGCTTTATCAGAAAGCTCACCATAAGGCATGGCGAAGTTTTTCTTTAAACCAGGGTTTTTAATTTTTAGCAATACAAAGTATAATTCCGGATCAATACGAAACCAACTATGTGCATAAGTACGGTTTTGGTTCAAATTGTTATCACTGCATTTTCTATCCTCAAAATCTGAATAGTCCTCTGACACCATCGCAAACTCCCACTTAGTAGATGAAAGGCAGTTGTTGGTTATACTTGCTCTATATACTCTTTCTGCCTTGGCTTTTCGTTCCTCATCCACCTTATCACTCAGGATAAGGTCAAACTCACCATGCTCTTTTCTGAAAGTATATCCGAATCGATCAAATTCTTCGAGCAACATCTCAGGATATGCCATGTCTCCTTCTACATCCAATTTTGGTATTAGTCGTAGCAAGTCTACGTCATTGAACTCTGCCACTGACCCTAATCCATCCACAAATTTGATATCTGCTATCACTTTTTCAGGTGGCATTTTTTCATGAAGACGGATTTCCACCTTCTTGAATCGCATATGCAATGAATCGGATGAATACTCTTCATCTTTTTCACCGATATCATATTTATAGTCATATCCTGGGCTTGTGGCATTCAAGACCATCAATTGGTTATCGTAGTTATCGAAAACCATTTGCACCTTTATAGGTGCGGGCTGCATTGATTTTGATGCGTTTACTTGGTTCCACTTGGTAGTGTGGCATTGCATCAAAAGAGCCCCAAATGCTACGAATAGCATCCATCTTCCTCTTCTCATAATATACTAAATGTTCTAGTTTCAGTTTTGCAAAAGTACTATCGATTCACCCAACTAACAAGACAAACTAGCTTTTATCTTCGATAAATTGCGTTATCTTTCTGTTAAACTCAACAATACACCCGTTTTTGAGCGTGTTTTTATCTTTCACAAAATAGGAAACAATTATTATTTGGCATTTATTTTCCAGTTCCTTATACTGCATTTGCAGGAAAATTGTTACTCTTAAATCCATCAGACATTCTATACCGAAAAAAAATGTATAAATTGTCTTGAATAGTACATTGACTATCAGATATTAGTTGTTTATTTGGAGTTAAACAAAATAAATATAAAAATATGAAAAAGATACTATATATTCTATCTGCTCTCTCTTTTGTAGTATTCATGTCGTGTAGTGAAACCACTGATGCTGCGAATAAAGTAAAGGATGAGGCCAATAAAGTGATGGATACCCCAAAATGCGGTGAAGAAGGTCACACTTGTACAGCAGCTTGCCATGCGGATGACCATAAAGCAGAGGGCAAAGACCATGTGTGCAATGACCAATGTAAAGAAGGCAAATGTCACACAGTATGTGGCGAAAAAGGCCATGAATGTTCTGATGCTTGTCATGCCAACAAGAAAGAGGCGAAAGCACATGTCTGTAATGACAAATGTGTAGAGGGAAAATGCCACAAGTCATGTGGTGAAGAAGGACATGTATGTACTGGTGAGTGCAAAGGATAGTCTAAGGCTATTACCAAAAAAAACTGCGAGTTTCATGAAAATGAGGCTCGCTTTTTTTATGCCCTAAATCTTTATTTTATAAGGGAAGGTTACAATGACACTCTTCAATCATTATTGACAGCACTAGACAAAAGGCATCGTTCACAATCCGCATGAAAAACCCTAATTATCCAATGCGCCATCATCCAACCATTGGTTGACAATGGCCAAATCACAAGGATGCATTTTGGACTGATTTTTAGGCATTGGCGAACAACCACCATTCCAGTTAATACTGCACTCAAAGCTTCCATCCGCTAAGTAAGGTTCTAATGATTGATAGCCTTCAAGAGTAATGTTTCCCTGATTTGCCGAGGCGGAATGACAGCCATAGCAAGCATTATCCACGATGGGAAGCACATGGGTCGAGTAGCTGACATCTATGACAGATTCACAACCCTCAGGATATAGTTCTTCTTCCACATCATAATAACACGAGGTGACTAGAAAAAAAACCGAAATTGGTAAAAAGAAGAATGTCTTTTTCATAAAAAATTAGTTGTCTAATGCACCAGCATCGATCCAATTCTGTATTACTTGAATTTCACAATCACTAATCTGCCCACCACTTGGGGGCATGTCCGCAAAGTCCCCTTCCCCATGAAGCAGTACATCCATCAAGATACCATCCAATGACAAACTTTGTACATCCTCATAATTGATTAATGCTAGATCAGCTGCTGGCTCACCACCACTGTGGCATCCTTTGCATCTAAGATTAATAATGGGCTGTACTCCCAACGCAAAGGTAAATACATTCTCATCACAGGATGAAGCACACGAATTATTGAGTGCCCCCTGGTTTATCCAAGTATATATTAAATCTACCTGCTCATCTGTGAGTGGAAGATTAGGAGATGGAGGCATGAAATCATCGTCATCTTCATCTTCAGTAATCACTTCATAGATCTCACTATCATTTGGATCAAAAGCTTCCACTTCTCCAGTGGACATCACCGTACCATAATCCACTAATACCACACCATCCTCCGCAGATTCCACATCATGACATCCCGAAGTAGAGCAATTGGAAATTAATATAGGGAGTATTGTATTTTGAAAATAAACGGTATCTTCATCACAAATATCAGTGATTTCCACCACGTCGTTAATAGAATAGTCAGTACCAAGAAACGGCTCATGTTTACAACCACTAACCATTATGACGAATGACAAAAAAAAAGTACTATATAAATATCTCATTTTAATCCTTATTTTTTTGCAATATTACTAAATATTTCACACCTATTCTATTAAAAATTGAATCTTGTGTATAAAGTAGGAAAGCTCTATTAACAAAACAAATTGATTTTGGCTTTATACAAAACGCATTATAATACATCACTGAGTCAATCTATTGCAGATCAAACCGTGTTGCCACCTGCGGTGATTAAACCATTAGGAATTCAATAATTGCTTACTAATTATCCGATCTCAAACGCCCAACATGATGTGTATCATAATCACCATAATGATAATTTCGTATTTTTGTAAAAATAATGAATTATGAAAACTTCTTTAATCTTTTACACAATTTTAGGCGCTATTTTCTTCACCTCCTGTAAACCGGATGAACCTATTATTCCACCAACACCCACTTCAGAGTCATTTCAAGTTTCAATAAAGCCCAATCTGGAGGGAACGCCATATTCATTAAATGATGAATTCATTAATGTAATGAACTATCGGATAAGCTTCTCCGACTTAAAATTTTATCTAGGGGACATATACTTACTCAAGGCCAATGGGGACTCTGTAGAATTAAGTCGAATAGAATTCTTCCACATGGCGGAAGGTTCTTTGGTAAAAACGTTCTCAATTCCCAACGGGGAATACACTGGCATCACATACTCATGGGGTGTTCCTATTGACTTTGGAGGCACTGACAATCCCGACTTCGACCCTACTGTATATGGACCAAATCATCCATTGAATTTAGATAATGGCATGTATTGGTCTTGGAATTCGGGATATCGTTTTGCGGAGGTTGAAGGTCGATTTGATATCGACCCTGAAGGCACAGACCCCTTGTTGAATACTTTTGCATACCACCCAGGCACACACGCTTTATATCGTACTATCACACTGGACTTGCCTATCACTTTAGACGGTGTGGGCAGTACCCAGTTCAATATTAATCTAGACCTCAAAAAGATGTTCTATAATGACACCATGACATTAGATCCCGCACTAGCAACAGAAAACGATCTAGCTGGTGGCAATGTGGAAACTTTGGGAGTGAAATTCATGGAATTGTTTATGGGGGCAATAGATCACAATCTTCAATAATCGGAGATATTCACAATACCCTAAAAATAGGGTTGTTTTTTGTGCATAACATTACACCAAGAAGCTATTGATATTGATTATATATCAAATATCTTTAGTCGCTGAATTTCTAATCAAAAAGCTATGCAAGCAGATGTACTTTTAGGGCTCCAATGGGGAGATGAGGGCAAAGGAAAAATCGTTGACGTCCTGACCCCAAAATACGATATTATCGCTCGATTTCAAGGGGGTCCAAATGCTGGTCACACTTTAGAATTTGAGGGCATCAAACACGTTCTACATACTATTCCTTCCGGCATATTTCGTGAGGGAATCATCAACCTTGTGGGCAATGGTGTCGTTATCGATCCTATTATTTTCAAGAAAGAAATAGATGCTTTGGAGGTAATGAATGTACCGGTTATTGATCGCTTATTGATTTCAAAAAAAGCACATCTCATATTACCTACCCATAGAGTTCTGGATGCTGCATCTGAAGCTGCCAAGGGTAAATTAAAAATAGGATCTACCCTCAAAGGCATTGGTCCTACTTATATGGACAAGACAGGAAGAAATGGATTGCGTGTAGGCGACATACTTTCTCCGAATTTTCGAGAAAAGTATAGTCAGCTTGTAGAAAAACACAAACGTTTGCTCAGCATGTAGGACTTTGAGTATGACATACAAGAAGAGGAAAACAAGTGGCTAGAAGCGATTGAATTCCTACAACGATTTCAGATAATAGACAGTGAGTATTACATCAACAATGCCCTTCGAAATGGCAAAGCAGTACTCGCTGAAGGGGCACAAGGATCGTTATTGGATATTGACTTTGGCTCCTACCCGTTCGTCACCTCATCCAATACCACTGCGGCTGGCGCATCTACCGGCCTTGGAATCCCCCCAAATAAGATTGGCAATGTATATGGTATTTTCAAAGCATACTGCACCCGAGTAGGATCAGGTCCTTTTCCAACCGAATTATTTGACGAAACAGGAGGGAAATTAAGAGCTTTAGGACATGAATATGGCGCCACTACTGGTAGAGAAAGACGATGTGGATGGCTAGATTTACCTGCTCTGAAATATGCCATAATGATCAATGGTGTCACCCATCTAAATATGATGAAAGCTGATGTAATGGACACCTTTGATACCATCAAAATCTGTACGCACTACAATACTAAAGACGGAAAAATTGACATCCTTCCTTTTGAGGCGAATGACATGGATCTAGAACCAGTGTATATCGAAATGAAAGGTTGGAAAACTGACCTTACAGGGCTATCAGATGCAGAAGACCTTCCGCTTGAAATGTATGAATATATCACTTATCTTGAACGTGAATTAGAGACACCAATAAGTATTGTATCTGTAGGGCCAGACAGAAAACAAACCATTATGATGGATCAACGTCGTGCTCCAAAGAGTGCCGGTGCTAGCTCTATTAATTTATTTACATAAGACAATCTCAGTTCAACCCCGATATTCAACAGTTGAGGTAGATTTATTATAAACTTTAGTTGTTTTATGGCATATTTGCATCCACTCTATTTCAAGAATCATGGAGTCAACAATAACAATTCTCATTTATATTCATGCCTTTTTTGGAGGAATAGCGCTGATTGCAGGAATTGGTATAGTGATTCTAAAAAAAGGCACAAAACAACACAAACTCCTTGGCAAAGTATTCTCCTATGGCATGATTATTAGTTCGGCAATATCCATGCCCATTGCTTTGATGCCTGTCCATAAAAATCCTTTCCTTTTTAGCATCAGTCTTTTCACTATATACCTAATACTTACGGGACAAAGAGCCTTGTTGCATAAAGGAAAAAAAGAAGTATCGAATATAGATAAAGTGATATCTATGGCAATGATTTTAACGTCAAGTGCAATGCTGTTCAAAGGTGTATATGGCATCACCCAAGAGGCATACGGCAACATTCTTTACTTGTTTTTTGGTGGTTTTGGATTGCTTCTTAGCCTTAAGGATTTTAAGTTTTATAGTATCAAAAAAAGAACTTCTACAAGCTGGCTTCGAATCCATATCTCCAAGATGCTTGGTGCATTCATTTCCTCTATCACAGCCTTCATTATCGCAGGGCTTGGGTATGGAGATGTTATGATTGCTTGGATTCTCCCCTCGATCATTGGCACTATTTACATCCTCTATTCTATTAGAAACATATCAGGAAGCTCTTCTATACCTAGAAAAAGTCACACGTAATACTTCACCGTCTTTTGACTTTTAATGCAAATAAAGACACCTTTGTAAAAGGTATTTAACCTTCATACGTCATATTTTATTACTAACTATTCATTACCTTTGGCACATTCAATCCAACACTATAGCAATGAATTCAATAAAGATTAATCTCATTATCATTCTTTCTCTAGGTATACAAATCTCTACCGCCCAAAACTTGATTTTCAAATCATCCTTTGAAGAAGATGTGACGATGGGAGTACCTTATTCTGACGACCCTGAATCAGGAACATGGTGGCAAGACCTACAAGGTTCCGACAATGGAGAATTTACATGGCCAATTACTTTCTGGCAAAGTATCGGAAAATTTCAAGTATTGGTGAACGCCTCCCTGCCTTCGGAAGAATATATTCAAAACACCTTGGTAGAAGTAGATGACCCCAACGGAGATCCAACCATCGCATTGCATCAATTGATTATTGACAAAGACGAAGGATGGACACAAGATCCTTACTTAATGGAAGGTGCTGTTGAAGATGGAGATTTATATGTAAAGTATCTTATAAAATTTGAAGAAGACCTGCTGACAAGACTCGGTTCTGACGGATGGTTAACATTCTTCGAATGGAAAACAAGTGGAGATTATAGAATAGCAGCATACGTCTATGAGGATTTAGTAGATAATATTTATTGGTATGTGCATGGTGATAATGTTGCTAATCAAGAAGACCCCTACCTTGAATATTGGTATGAGGAGAATCATGATATAGCAGTACCTACTGGCGAATGGCTATCCGTGGAATTCTTTTGGCATAGAAGTACGGGCGATGACGGTAGATTCTGGTGGGCTATCAATGGCAATGTTGTTGCCGATCATTTTGGTCCAAATAAAATTGCAGAACCTATTGACAGAATAATGCTTTTCACCAATTACTCCAGCGCAGATTCAATCGGACAATGGATTGATGACATAGAGATATGGGATGGCTTTCCATGTGGCGAAGGTATCCCCTGCTGTACGACTGTAGACACAAGTATTTCATACACTCAATCCACAATACATGCTAATGCTACAAGCGTCAGTTACCAATGGGTAAATTGTGATAATGAATGGCAACCTATTAATGGTGCAACTCAACAAGACTTCGCCCCTACCGAGACCGGCAATTATGCGGTAATTCTCGACGACGGCATCTGCTCCAAATTATCAGAATGTCACAGTATAACTGTCGTAGGAATCAAAGACAACAATGCTCCTATCACCATATCGATTTATCCAAATCCTAGCACAGGCATAGTGACTATCGAAGGAGAAGAAATACGATTGATTAAAATAATAAATTCATTGGGAGAAGAAGTATTAGAAAAAAGTTTAACGACAGGAAATCGCATAGACTTAAGCATGCTACCAAAAGGAGAATACACGTTCGTATGCTTTACAGAGAATGATCGAATTATCAAAAAGGTGGTATTTGAATAAATTCACACAGATTCTTGCAGACATTAAAACACTTTAACTTTGTAATAAATTAAATTAAGATGGAAGATTCAAGCACAATGTATTACATTATTGGCGGAATAGTTTTGCTGCATATTATTCTCGGCTTTGGGTACTTAATGTATAAACTATCCCCTAAGGACAAGCAAGACGAGAAGTAATTATCAAAACATTTCGAAATCATGAAAAAATACTCAAGAAGTCTTTCTTCTTACTACGAGATACATCTATTTCAGAGCCATCTTCAAGGATCACATATCCGCCATCACCCCGCACATAGTTTTTTATTTTTTTGAGATTAATAAGATGTGAATTATGCACTCTATAAAACGGCCCTTCTTTTAGTAATTCTGAAATCTGTTTGAGGGTTTTTGACACTAAGATTTTACGTGGGCCCTCGAGGTGGATATTGGTATAATTACTATCCGATTGACATCTAATTATATCTTCTATATTAACAAATTCTAGTCCTTCGAGACTTGGTAACGCAATTTTTTGATTGTCTCCCTTTAGTCTTTTTGCTAAAAGCTCTAATTGTTCTTGTGTGGTCTTGCCCATACTGGATTGATCAATCTTCTCAAGCGTTGACATTAATTCACCTCTATCAATTGGCTTCAAGAGGTAGCCAATAGCACTGACTTGAAATGCATGCAGAGCAAATTGGTCATACGCTGTAGTAAATACCACATCGAAATCAATATCTCCCAGCGCTTCAAGCAGTTCAAAACCATTCATAAATGGCATTTCAACATCCAAAAACAAAACATCAATTTCATTTTTTTGCAGAAATACGAGTGCTTCTTTTGGGTTATCAAACATCCCTAGGATCTCAATATCCATATCACACTGCTTTAGCTCCCATTCAAATGTTTCTAAAGCATGTTTTTCATCATCTACTAATACTACTTTCATTGTTTTATTATTTATTGGTTGTTATAGGAATTCTTACTATCACTTTCGTGCCTCCCGATTGACCACTATCATCTATTAAATCAATTATTTCAAGGTTCACCACTTCACTCTGTGCAAATTGATCCAAGAGTTCAATTCTTCTTTTTGTCAATTCCATTCCAAGTGATTTTTTCTTTAACGCAGATTTGCTTTTCATTTCAGCAGCTTTTTTTCTACCAATACCATTGTCTTCAATAGTGCATACAAGATATTCATCTATAACGTTGAGTTTTATCACCACACGCCCTTCTCCGTCCGTCTTGTGCATTAATCCATGCCATATTGCATTTTCGACGAAGGGCTGTAATAGCATCGGAGGAATTTCAATGTTATCGACTTGGACAGAACTATCTATGTTAATTTCAAATTCAAATTTGTCATCAAATCGCATTCGCTCCATATCGATATACAATCTTAGCGCCTCCAATTCGTCCTTGAGTACGATTGTTTTGCTATTAGAATTATTCAAAATCAATCGCACCAGACGAGAGAATTTCGTCAAATGATCGGCAGCGATACTCGTTTCATTCTTGATGATAAATCGCTTAATAGAATTTATCGTATTGAAGAGAAAATGAGGATTCATTTGTGCTCTCAAAGCGATCATTTCATTTTCAGCAAGTTTTGCTTTCAAATCTTTCTCTCTTCGTATATTATTCATCCGATACTGTATAGCTTCAGCAAGAAGAGCCAAAATTATCAGACCAATAATACCTCTAAACCACCAAGTCTTCCAATATGGGGTTGAAATAAAAATAACTTTCGAAAGAATTTTATCTGCGTTATTTCCAAATCGGTCTTGCGCTTTTACCTTGAAAGTATAATACCCTCCGTCCACATCCGTATAGCTAGCATACCTCCTTGTTCCACCTTCCACCCAGTCATCATCTACTCCCTCTAACTGATACTGGTAAGTATTGTCGAAACGAGGGGCAAAATTCATCGTAGCATATTTAAAAGCAAAGAAATTCTCCTTGTAACTCAAGAAGATTGTATCCTTTGTGTTTAGCCCCAAGCTATTTCCCCAAGTTTTTCCTTTGACTTCAAAATCCGTGAGGACCACACTCGGCACATGAAGGCTCTTTTCGTATTCGGGCTGATACTCTATGCTACCATTGTGTGAAGAAATTCTTACTTCCCCTTTAACGGTAATATAGAAGTAATCATCCCACATTTGATTTCTAGGAATTCCTTCTTTTGTCGTGTAAACTATTATTTCTTTATCATAGGGATTAAAGTGTACAAATCCATTATCTGTTACCATCCATATAGTGCCATCAGGATGTAGCTTCATAGTACGCACAAGGCTTCCCGGTAATCCTTCTTTATTAGATACTACTTCAATTTTTTCACCTTCTGGCTTTGTCTCGTCTATACAATATAAAACATAGCTACTTATCCATTTCCTACCTAATGTATCTGTCACTGTGTTGTAACAAAAATTTGAAATCAACTTATGGTCTACACCACCATTCATTGAATAATTCTCAAATGTTTTATTGTTAGGATTAAAACATGACGTGCCATTTCCAGAGGTAATCCAAACTCTGCCTTTGTCATCCAAGTCCATGTCTAAAATTCCGTTTTTAACAATAAGACTATTGGGGTCATTTGGTTCATTTTTATAATACACAATACTATCACGACTAGCATTTATACCTATCAATTGCGCCTCCTCACCCTGGCTTCCTATCCATATTCTATTCTCATCATCCTCGAGTATATGCCGCCCCAGAGCGGCATCAAAAGTAACTTCCTCTCCTTCGTCCGTCTTAAACTTGGTCATTCTGTTATTGTGGACATCCAACACCATTAAGTTAGTTCCTGAAGTAACATAAATGTCCCCATTATGATCTTCGAATAAGCCTTGACGATAGTTCGATTGTGGCGAATTTTCATTTTGAACAAAAGGAATTATCCATGACCTAGATGAAATTTTATCTTTTACAAAAACTCCTTTGTCCCCGTGTCTCGTATAAAATTCATATCTATCTGTATCAAGATAGTTAAAAACATAACTCCCTCGTTTATCTTCACCCGCTGAATTCAGAACGTCCAAAGTCACAAACTCTTCTCTTTTAAAAACATTATGTTGGTTATGCGCAATACTCAATCCAGATATTGTCGCTACGTATAAATTATTCATTGCATCCATTAAAGGGAATCTCACTTCATGGTCATTAAAAGTATGTGGATTACTTTTATCATGATCGTAAAAGACAAAGGACTCGGTTTTTGTATTGTATGTTGCAAGTCCACGAGTAGGTAGTCCGATCCATAACTCATCCATGGACTTATGCCATATACCCGTTATTTTTTGACTCTCATTGCGAGTCTTAGGGATATGAATCATGTTCCAAGATTCTGTTTTTGGATCAAACGCACGCACACCATTACATCGAGCTTTACCAGAATAGGTGCTCCAAATACCAGTATAAACAATGCCTGAGGAGTCTGCCATAACAGTTGTATGAAGGTCATATTCTAGACTGTCTTTCACGCTATTCTCTGTAAAATCAGTAGAAAGATAGTTTATGTACTCTTCCGTTTCAACATTGTACTTAAGAAGTCCATATTCTGTACCAATCCATACGATGTTGTCTTCGTTTTTATCCCAACTTAGGTCGCAAGTTCTAGTTAAATGCAATCCCACAGCATTCAGATATCTATCTATTTTATGGTGAGTCAATCTTAAAGTTTTGGCATCACATTTAATTAAACCTTGGCTATTTTTTACCCAAAGATTACCTTCGGGGTCTAATTCTATTTTTCTGAAATCGCTAGTCCATAGAGAATCATTGGGTTCTAACTCCGATAGATTTGTAAATTCCCCCGTCATTAAATCCAAAATAGTCAATCCCAGCGACCCACCTATCCACATTCTGTCCTTATGTATGAGTATTTTGCCAGGTCTTCCATTTACTATCGAATGGATACCGTCAATGTCATTTCTATACACCTTAAACTCGTAACCATCATACCGTACTATTCCGTGTACGCTTGACATCCAAATAAATCCATCCCTATCAATAGCGCCAGAATTAAATTTATCAAAGGGGAGTTTATCATCCGTGGTCATGGTTTCAAAATAGCGATTCTCCACTAGGCTCATCTGAGCCGTTGCGAATGCATGACACATCACAAATGTTATACACCAAAGGAAGGTTTTATAATTATGGGAGAAATCAACCATTACTGCAAAAAACAATATTTGACAGACATATCCAAACGAAAATGAGTATTCGGCGTCATTATTTAGTTAATTGGTCTGTACAACTGAGTTGATAGTAGCCCTACGTATTCTTACCAAATGAAAATTCTAGGGCAAAAACGAAAAATGAAATATTAAATAAACTCTAGAACAATAGGATCAATGTTGTACGACCACCTTTATTACCTTATACTTAACGTTCGATTTAAGCTTTAAAAAATAAGTGCCATTCGCTACATCCGTTAAGTCAAAAGATAACTTATTGTAACTTTCAAAACTAGGGTAGAACTGACCTACGATACTCCCCTTTATATCCGTCAAGACGGCGGAAGTTCTTAAATCTAAAGTGCCTTCTGTCTTTACATACAGTATGTCGTTGACTGGTATTGGATAGGCAAAGAGATCTTCTCCTATTTGTTCCATCTCATTGACTCCAGCGATAACTTCATTGAGATCAATACTATAGATAGATCTACCAAAGGTGCCGGCATACAGTGTATGTGTTGGTTTATGTATTCGGAGATCCATTACAATGGTCATGGGTAAATCATCACCCACTACACTCCATACATCTCCCTCGTCAGAGCTATACCACACACCGAGGTCATTTGCAATGATGAGTAACCTCTCCTCTTCTGACTCGTATATCACAATTTCATTAACAGGGATATTCGGAAGGTTGGATGATATGGCAGACCAATTCTGACCGCCATCGGTAGTCTTATATACATGAGCATCTACATCACCATACTTATACCCTGAGAAAGTGACGTATGCCATCAAATCATCACTAGGATCGATAGCAATTCTTGTTACATAGCGGTTGGGTAATTGAGCGTCTACAAATTCCCAATTATCTCCACCATCAAAAGTGACGGCCACTCGCCCGTCATCACTTCCTGTGTATATCACATCCAAGTTAGTGTATGAAGGAGCTATAGTGGTTAATGTTGCAAAAGAGTTGCTATTCTCAAACTGACCATGGGTTAGATCATCACTAATGGCATTCCAAAAAGATGCTTGATTGGATTGATACAGTTTATTACTTCCATAATATACTATTTCGGAATTAAAGGGGGATAGTACGACAGGCGTATTCCAATTATTACGATCACCACCATCAATTCCCGCGACTGCAGAATTCATACTGACACCGCCATTAGTAGATTTAAATAGATTTCCGAACTGATACTCTGCATATACGATATTGCTGGCATTGGGATCTACGTTTACATGAAACCCATCCCCACCGAGTATAGCTTCAAATTCACTTGGGTCACCACTGAAAGAGACCAAGGTATTATTATCTTGTGCTCCTCCGAAGATAGTTTCTGGGTTTTGCTCATCCACTTCTATATTGTAAAATTGTGTGATAGGAAGATTCTCAAAATGAGACCAAGAATTTCCTCCATTTTCAGATATATATAATCCCCCATCAGTTCCTATTAGCATCATGTCGGGGTCTGTCCATGAAAAATCCATTGCGTGAAAATCCACATGCATCGAGCTAGTAGCATTATTCCAGCTGTTGCCATTATTATTACTTTTATACAATTGTTGTCCCAAGACAAAAACTTCGTCCTCCTCTGTAGGATGAATACGGAGATTACCAAAGAACCAGCCAAAACTGCTATTCACGCTACTCAAAGAGCCAGAATTAACTTCTTCCCAGGTTATTCCTAAATCTGAAGATTTAAATAGTTTATCAAAAGTATTTGATATCTGATTAGTGGTATAGCTTGCGTAAATATCCGAGTTACCAGACCTGGATATTGTCAAACCAATACGCCCTGTATTCTCATCTGGTGCTGGTAGTCCATTGGCTAATAATGTCCACGTCTCTCCTCCATCCTCTGATCGATACACGCCAGAAGTAACCCCAGCATAGTCTCTTACCCACGGATATCTAACCCGCTCCCAGAAAGCAGCCAATAAGATGTTAGGATTCTCCGGATGCATGATAAGATCAATACAGGCGGTAGAGTCAGATACAAAAAGTACTTGTTCCCAATTATCCCCACCGTCTATAGAACGATACACTCCACGTTCATCATTCTTACCGTATAGCACTCCTGTAGCTGCCACGAATAAGCGATCTTGATTGTTTGGATCAATTTGAATTCTTGCAATATGCTCTGAATTAGGAAGTCCAATAGAAGACCAATTCTGTCCACCGTCATCACTCCTATACATGCCGTCTCCAAAAAAGGCTCCCGATCCAGCAGAAGCATTAGCCTCTCCCGTACCTACATATATACGTTGTGCATTCGTTGGTGCGACGGCAAGGTTTCCTATTGACGGTCTCCCGACACCATCGAATATTGGCGACCATGTTTGTCCCCTATCGGTAGTTTTGAAGACACCCCCAACAGACGTGCCTATGTAAAAATGATTGTCGTTGTCTGGAGAAATTGCGATATCCGTGATTCTACCACCAATATTCAATGGTCCTTTTTGCTCCCACGAGCCATTAAGTTTATTTACGTTTTTATTCTTCGCTTCTATGACCTGCTTTGTGGCATTTTTTATTGCAGCTTTATTAATTGTACCTGTAGGATAGGCTCTTTGATTATACATCCACTCTGATGGATATTCATGTTTTACTTTAGATTCTGACTGAGCGAGAGTCGTATTGAATATAAATAAACAAAAAACTAATGCTCCTATTTTAAGAAGATATTTTATCATACGTTTAGAAAAAATGAAGGCTGTAAGTCCTATTCATTTGCTGTTCTAAAGCTAGAAAAAAAAGTCGTATAAGAAGCTATCTTCCCAGAAATCTTCTATTTATTCTACTAAACGATGTTGACTATCGATAAGGATGTTAGTAATCAAGATGAACACCCCATCTCAACGGGCTGAGATAAATGAATCTACACAAAAAAAATACTACTCTACGTTTTAGCGAGTCATTTTACCTCTTTCATGCCCCTATTCATTGCCACTATGAAGAAATTCGCGCTACTCTTCCCTTTAAAACACACTGATATTTTGTAAAAAAAAGCAAGCAGGTGATATCATCTAACAACCGTAATTACTCCATACTTCTCCGTAGATTCAAGATCACATACGCTGGCGCTTTTATACTTAATCCTATAAGTGTAAACGCCTGTTGGTATATAGTAGTTCTCCTCATCTAGATATTGTCCATTCCATGACTCGGAGGCATCCTCAGAATAAAAGAGATCATTTCCAACACGATCATATATTGTCAATTCATAGGAGCTTAAATTGGTAACAACAGGCTTGAACAAATCATTAATCCCATCCTCGTTAGGAGAAAAGGAATTAGGTATAAATACGTTGGAGAACTCTTCGGAGTCTGCCACATAAAAGACCCCTTCTTGATGACATCCAAAAGAATCATCAAAAGTATAACAGTACTCCCCTTCGACACTCACGCTTTGATTTTCACTCATCTCCCCATTACACCATTCTTGGCTGGTGGCACCTTCATATGGCACTCGGAGCATTATGCTAGCATCATCACAAAGTTCAATGCTATCCATCAAGTTGATTCTTGCCACTTCATACACTTCAAACTCGTCAGTCAACCAGCAATTATTGATAAATGCCGTGACGGTATAGATTCCTGGGGAGGTGACAGTGGCTACTTCTGTCGTCTCATTAGTAGACCAAAGGTAACCTGTGATATTAGGCACTACATTTCCATTGACTGTCGTTTCGCTCCAATGATAACAGAAGGGTACATCATCAATTTCGAACGCTCCAGCCGAAATCACGTCAACCACTTGTTCTGAAGAGAAATTTGATTCACATACATCGTCGAATATTGACAAAACAACCACGTAAGTTCCAGGTTCTGTATAATTATAAGACGGATTTTCTTCTGTGCTAGACCCACCATCTCCAAAATCCCACGAGTAAGTAATACCCACTCCTGAGCTTAGATTATTGGTCTGAATCAACATCTCTTCACAGCCTTGAATTTGATCGATACTAAAAGCCGATTCCACCTGCGGCTCTATGACGGTAACTGTGGCAGTAGTGGTGTCAGCGCCATCACAATTCCCCAAACCTTCTACCAACAAAAGCACATCGTAAATACCTGGTTCTGTGTAAAGATGAGTAATTTCCTGACCTGATTCTGATGGTGTTCCATCACCAAAATCCCAAGTGTACACTGAACCCGCACTTTGATTATCAAATTCAGCCAAAAAGGGTGAGCACCCTTCAAGATTCGCATTGCCTAAAGCTGCCACCACTTCTCCAAGCACATTCACTGTCGTACTAATACTATCAGCATTAACACATCCATTATCAATAGCGGTGAGTTCGATGACATACTCACCAGGCTCATCATAGATATGAAATCCATCATAATCCTCCACCACCGTTCCGTCGCCAAAATCCCATATATATTGTAAGAAATCAATATCGGTAGAATTAGTACAGGTAGCTGACAAGTCATTACATCCTAATTCAAAAGTAAATGAAGGCGTATAATCCATAGGGGTACTAATATTTATTTCAAAACTTGAAGTGTCGGCTAAATTACAACTCAACGAGTCTGACACTATTAATGTAATAGTATAGACTCCAGGATCACTATATGTATGGGTTGGTTCAAATTCAGTTGAGGTTGTTCCATCACCAAGATCCCACAAAAATTGATCCCCTGTAGAATAATTCTCAAATGTAGTCACAAAAGGTGCACAGCCGTTGATGTCTGAGCCCCCTACTGACGCATTGACTCCGGAAACGTCAAAATTTATTTTAAACACACCAATATCCCAACCTGTGCTTTGGTCTGTCGCCCAGGCGTCAGAAGTTGTTGAGAATCCACCCCCTGAACACACAGCCTGATAGACGGTGCCATTTTTATCAAATCGAGAAGTACCTCCATCCACGTGATCCCCAGTGTACATAGTGCCATATTCCAAATCTTCAATGTTTTCAGAGTAAACTGCTAGATAGAATCCTCCATCAGTAAACAAAGCATCAGCCGTAGTTTCTAAAGTGCCAAACGCACTGTACCCAGAGATATAAATATTATTGCAATTATCTACCAAGAAAGCGTCGGGAACAAAATCTGTACTTCCAAAATCACCACCTCCATTACCACTTCCTATCACAGTACCAACTAACACTTCCGTCAAGTCTGCATCCAACTTAGTAATAAACTGTTCTGAATTCGGGTTTATATATACGTTATCCGTTACTGGCATATCTACACCACCTTGCCCAAATACAAACACATTTTCATCCGTATCAAGATCGATAAAAAAGATTTGATCATCGGATGATGTGCCCAGATATGTACTTGCTAGCAATGTTGTGCCACTGGAATTTATGCGACAAATAAAGCCATCTACTGCATTACCACTCCATCCACCACCTCCACCAGCAAATCCAGATTGATAAACACCAGCGGTCACCGTAAATCCATCTCCTGCACTACCTGCGACATAATAAGATCCATCGGAAGCTGCTCGTACACCATACCCCATGTCTCCTTCACTGCTTCCTAAGTACGTGCTCATCTCTAGATTTGATAGCGTAGAATTTAATCGACAAATTACTGCATCTTGAGCACCGCTATTAGTGGATTGAATAGCTCCCCCAGTAGTTGGGAAATTAGTAGATGATGATCCTGAAGTAATTATAGGCTTGTCTTGAAAGTCCAAAATTATCTCTCCCCGATAACTATCTCCATAATTAACACCATTTGAATTGGTGCCATCTACATCGCTTCCTCCAAGGTAAGTGGATCCAAGAAGAGCACTCCCATCTGCCGAAAAATGACTTACAAATATATCCGTATTGCCCCCGGACGATCCTTGATATGTAGTAGCTGTAGTTGCAAAATCTGTACTTGAAGTTGTGCCATACACGTATAATTCCTGATTGCCATTTGTTATCATACTGTGTGGATTTTCGCCATCATTACCGCCTAAAAAAGACGCCCATACTAAATCAGAACCATCTGGGGTTAGTTTCGATATACCACAATCCGTGAATCCACCGTTATAATTTACCGCAAAAGCGCCGGTGGTAGTTGGATAAACTGACTCGAAAGAGATACAACCAGTGTAGATATTTCCCTCATTATCAAAAGTGGCGGTATGTCCATAATTACTTGACCCACTAGAACCAGACAAGGTAGAGGCGATTAATGTTGGATCAATTACTAACTCAACGGTCTCATCATAGCCATTCGGAAAATCAAACCGTACGATGCCGTCATTAATAATGTATTGACAATTCACATAAACCTTTACCCCACTTATAAATTGATAGGCAATAGGCTCACTTTCCCTTACCATTCCAATGGATGTCGACAATGAAATGTCACCGTCGATCAAAGAATATTCATCGATTCCTTCATAGCTGAACGCTATTTGACTTGGGTCTGCTCCAATAGATACAATCCAATCTGTCTTAAAGAATCCGTCTTGACTGTACGCCATAAGGTCAACACCAGAATACATTCCTTCATACTTTACACCATTATATATAGGAACGTGACTCGCCCATTTTGACGCATCACCGATAAAGTAATTGTGATAATAAGTACGAACATCAAACCCGCTCAAAACAGGTTCTAGAGAATTCAAAAATTCAAGTCTCCAGCTGTGTCCATGAAGTTGAAAAGCATCTTGCTCTTCTTCAGAAGCATGTTGAATTTCATGTTTCATCATGATATCTTCTGCCTTGAAAAAAGTATATGTGAATTTTTGATCTTCAAGAAAGACAAAACCATCTACAAGCTGACACTTGTACTTGACATTTTCATGCCATTGATTTTGGTTTTTTATAAAGTCAATATTTCGGTTGTAATCAGATTGGGATTGAAGGAATCCAATCATACCAACCAGGAGCAATGTCAATAGAAGTTGTTTCATATATCGGGAGTTAAGCGAACTAGATATCATCACCGCAAACGTAAAGTATCAATTCGAGGTCAATTTAGGTATAAATTATGATCTACCCCACTCTTAAACTGTTTTTTTTCTGTTCATTATCAAACTTCTAGCGAATGGCCTTAATCTAACCTTGCCACAATTATGTGAACACAACAAGGACTATCCCGCAAACAAACGAACCTTTTCATCCGCAAACAATTGGATTGCAACCCGAGACTAATCATTATAATATTCATATCTTGCAAAAAAAACAATATGAAACGCTACCTATACCTTATTCTTGTCATAGCCCTTTATAGCTGTAAGTCTGAATCTTCTATGGATGAATCGAAAAAGAACCCCAAAGAAGAAGCAATTCATAAACACAAATCTGCTAATGAGCACATGAATAATCATTCAAGTTTCGAAGAACTCGTGGCTAATTTTGAAGATAAAAAAAGGATAGAGTGGCAAAAACCAGAAGAGGTACTCAATCTTCTTGGAGACATCGAAGGCAATACAATACTAGACATAGGCTGTGGCACCGGGTATTTTGCATTCAGAATGGTCAATCGTGGAGCAAATGTAATATGTGCGGATATAGACGATAGATTTCTGGAATATGTCAACAAGAAAAAACTAGAGTATGGTGTGACAGACCAACGTTTATCAACATTAAAAAGCACTGAATCCTCATCTTCTGTAGGGGAGACCATGATTGACAAAGCCATCATTGTGAACACTTACCATCATATTGAAAACCGGACTAAATATTTCAGAAACCTAAAACGTTCGATGAAGATGGGCAATGAACTAATAGTCATAGACTTCAAAAAAGATCTAGAAATGGATTTCGGACCACCTAATTCGATGAGGCTATCCGCAGAGGTGGTCATTGAAGAAATGAAAGCTGCTGGCTTCAATAAACATTCTGTAAATACTAACTTACTCCCTTATCAGTACATACTAAGATTCTGGGAAGAAGAACCAGAAACATTTGTTTCCCCAGACTAGAAATCGTTATTCGGAAAGAACGGAATCTTCCTTATTGGTAGGCATCTTTAGCAACTGCGCATTATAAACATGAGCCATAGCTATTACCACTCCACCAAAAGCGGCCGCTACATGCCCCATATTAGAATGAATCACTAGATGCCCTATTGCAAACATGAGAAAACCAAAGAGTGCAAGCTTCAATGGGGTTTTGTCATGGTGTTTTTTCGTATATCCACTGATCAAAGACATTGAAGCCAGTATAGCTGATAGAAGTATAAAGGCAATGTCCCATGTTTCATTTTCGAAAATTCCTACTCCACCCAAGAGACCATAAGTCAATACAATGGGCGTCAATGCACAATGAATTGCACAAATAACACTTGCCCATGTACCAAGCACATCCAAATCAATACCAAAAATCTTTCTGTTTTTCACGCCACAAAGATAATACTTTTCTACGTAAATGCAAACCTGTTGCATTAAAGTTTTAAAACTTATGAACTGGCTCTATCTCAATAGTGAATCAACACCATGACATCTTACCTCCAATGCTATTAAAAGTTAAATCTGCAACTATAATTTTTAAAGTGATCGGAGTTTAAACAAGACTGACGATTGTTTTCATTATTTATTTCGTTACCGTCATCTACGTCTTTTCGGGTTAGAAAATATACTCGCCTTAGTTTCCGTGATTTCTTTACTGCCTTTCACATCTGAAGAAGCAAATATTGGCTTGACTACTATTACTATCCGTTTAAAACAATAACACTGTCCAAAAAAAACTCATCAAGAATAAGGTGAAAATAATTTGTTGTAACAGTAAAATAACTAACAGAAATACTACATTTGTACGGAATGCATAAGCCTCAAGAAATACTAGAAAAAAACGGCCTTAAAAAAACCGCCTCACGCATAGATATTGTACGTCTATTTATGGATAATGACTTTGCTATTTCTCAATCATTTCTGGAGCACAACTTGATTCAACTTGACCGTGTGACAATCTATCGGACACTAAACACTTTTGAATCCAAAGGCTTAATTCACCGAATAATTGGACCAAATAACGAGGTGAAATACGCCTATTGCTCAGACCATTGTCATGAAGGTACTCACGATGACAATCACCTTCACTTTACATGCCTAGCATGTGAAAAGACATACTGTATGGAGCAAGAATCCCCAAAAATAGAATTACCTTCAGGATATGTAATCAATCAATCGTCTATTTTAATAGAAGGAACATGTGAATACTGTTCTGAAAAATAGTGCAACATTTCAACATTAGTCGCTAGACTATTGTTTTTACATTATTCAATTTCAACCTATCTTACTGAATACGTATAGAATAACTTGTTTTTTATTTTCGAGCTTATTAACAATGACATTTGTTGGCAGAGACCTGTTTATAAGTCGAACTCCGATTAATCATCCACACCCACTTATAGCCTAATTTTGCAGTGAACACTAAACACACGTGACCATTGGATGATTTTTTATTTGATGACCTTCTTTTCCCAGAAGAGTTTAATCAAGACAAAGCGTTAATAGATAGATATAACGCTCAGAAGAACGACACTTCTTCTTTTTACGATGTCAATGAATTTGAAGTATTAATAGAGTATTTTATTTTTACTTTTGAAATAAATGAGGCTATGTCCATTGTTTCAAGGGCTATTTCTCAACATCCAGATTCTGTATCCATTAAAATGAAGAAAGCTTATCTTTATATTATTGGTGGACAACTTCGTAAGGCAATGAAACTATTGCAAAAACTGGTTGTTCTAGAACCCTCTAATTATGAAATTCACCACCTGATGGGAATGACTTATTCCAAAACGGGAAAGTTTGAATCCTCTAAAGAGTCCTATATAAAAGCTCTTAATGTTTGTCCGAGAGAAGAAAAAGTTCAAATCTTAGTGGATCTTGCGATAGAATATTCTTCAAAAGGAATGAATGATGAAGCTATAAAACTATTGGCAGAAGCAGTGAAAATTGACCCTAAAGAAGATTTTGCGGTGTATGAATTACAATTCAGTCTTCAAAGGGCTAATAGACAATCGGAAGGCCCATCCTTTTTTAATCAAATCATTGATGCAAATCCATATTCGGTAGCAGCGTGGTTTAATCTTGCGGTATGTTATGGACATTCAAAAGAATTCACCAAAGCGGTAGAGTCTTATGACTATGCATTGGCTATTAATGAAAACCATACCCCATCTCTTTTCAATAAAGGCAACATACTTTATCAAATGGGAGAATACCAGAAAGCTTTAGACACATACAATCTAGTGGCAAACCTAGAAGACCCAATGCCTATCACATATTGCAATATGGGAGAATGCTATGAGCAGTTGATGGACTTTCAAAACGCGATTAAGTATTTCAACAAAGCATTAGAAATGGATCCAGAATTTGCAGATGCGTACATTGGAATTGCTATTGCTGAAGACCTTTTAGGGAATGCCGAAAAAAGTATCGTTGCTATTAAAAATGCGCTTAAACTTTCCCCTAGTAACTCTGACTATCATCACTTCTATGCTGAAATGCTAAAGAAAGATAAGCAGTATGACAAGGCTATTGAAATTTTTGAAAAATCATTACTTTTCAGCAATCCAAATATCACAGTATTTTTAGGTTTCTTTGACTGTCTATTTATTACCAAACAAGACGAAAAAGCAATGAAAACAATCTCTGTTGCTTTTAATAAATTTGGCGAGCAGGATGAGTTAAATGTTAGATTCCTTGCCTTACTAACCCGCCAAGGAAAAGTAAAAAAAGCATCCATCTTATTGGAAGCTTTACTCAACTCCAATCAAGGCATTGGTAGAAAATTCATCTCATACCATCCTCAAGCTATTGAGAATAAAGAAGTACTTGAATTGATAAACGAATATAGCCGTTGAATTTAGAATTCCCACATATTCCTAAGCGGGCAAGTCGGCCCCGAGAAGTTGGTCTTACCATGGTAATGGACAAAGGCCTAAGTATTCGTGAAGCAGAGAACATTTTGAGTGCGAGTGCTGATAAAATAGACCTTCTAAAACTTGGATTTGGCACTGCTCTAGTGACACCAAATCTGCAAGAAAAAATAAAATTATATCAAGATGCAGGCGCCAAAGTATATTTTGGAGGCACACTATTTGAGGCTTTCCTGATTAGACATGATGCAGATGGATATAAAAGATTCTGTGACAAATATGGCGTGGATACTGTGGAGATATCAGATGGGTCCATCACGCTACCGCAAGATAGAAAATGTGAACTCATCTCTGATTTTGCAAAAAACTTCAGAGTATTATCCGAAGTAGGATCAAAAGAAGAGGGTATATTCATCAGTCCTGGAAAATGGATATCTATGATGAACTCAGAATTGGCTGCAGGCTCGTGGAAAGTAATAGCTGAAGCAAGAGAAAGCGGAAATGTAGGCATCTATAGACCCAATGGAACAGCGCATGTAATGTTGGTTAACAAAATATTAAACAAAGTACCAAAAGACGACATTCTTTGGGAAGCGCCCAAGAAAGAACAACAAGTATGGTTCATCAATCTTGTGGGTGCAAATGTAAATCTTGGCAATATCAGTCCGCATGACATCATCCCGCTAGAATGCTTACGACTAGGGCTTCGTGGAGACACCTTTTTCAATTACCTACCTGAAGAATTAAAAAAGTACGCCCATAAACCAGATCAATAATACTCCCTTAAAACCAATATGCTATCTCGATATATAGGCATTACTTTACGTGGACTCTTAATGGGTGCGGCAGATGTGGTGCCTGGCGTGTCAGGAGGTACAATTGCTTTCATTACGGGAATATATGAAGAGTTAATCAATAGTTTCAATAACTTAAACCTATCGGCTCTAAAAACACTTAAAAACGAAGGTTTTTCTTCCTTTTGGAAAAAAGTAAATGGCTCTTTTCTTCTAGCGCTATTCATTGGAATATTCATTAGTCTTATTAGCCTTGCAAATCTTATTACGCTAGCTTTAGCACAATATCCTATTCCCACGTGGTCATTTTTTTTCGGACTTATCGTTGCCTCAGTTTTATATATCGGAAAGCAAATAGGAACATGGCGATGGCAAGAAATCGCATCACTTATCATTGGAACTATAATAGCATATCTAATTACGATATCTCCTGCCATGGAAAGCCAAGGAGAGTTATGGTATATCTTTCTCTCAGGAATGATAGCCATTTGCGCCATGATATTGCCTGGCATCTCAGGTAGTTTCATATTATTATTAATGGGTTCATACACTACTATACTTGGTGCTATAAGTGGATTAACAGAAGACTTCAAACGTCATGTACTCACGCTAGGTATATTTGCCGCAGGATGTGTGGTCGGACTACTTACTTTTTCTCGTGTAGTATCTTGGGCGTTTCTAAAAGCTCGCTCTATAACCATGGCTGTTTTAACGGGTTTTATGCTAGGATCACTCAATAAGGTATGGCCATGGAAAAAAATAATACAACGAAGAGTAAACAGCCATGGTGAAATTGTTCCGTTTTTAGAAAAATCAGTTTCACCCGATGTTTTTGCAGCTGACCGAGGACTACCTCCTGAGATTACAGCAGCCATCATCTTTTCAGTTGTTGGTTTTGCACTGGTTTTTGCTCTTGGTTTGTTTGACAATAAAAAAGACAGTCTTGAAAGCCGATAATACTTCAAGAAACTATGCGCTAATCGGGAAGTCCCTTGCTCATTCTTTTTCAGAAAAGTATTTTAGCAAGAAATTTTTAATCGAAAAAACATCGGCCTCATACATCAACCTCGAAATCGAAAAAATAGAGGACATGAGAAGTGTGATTTCAAAGCATAAAATTACTGGTTTTAATGTTACTATCCCTTTCAAAGTGTCCATCATGGATTATATTGAAGAGCTTAGCTCTGAAGCCAAATCTATTGGTGCGGTCAACACTGTTGTCGTTTCTAATAACGGATGGAAAGGATACAATACAGATGCTTTTGGATTTAAGGAATCGATAAAACCATTCCTCAAAAGACATCACAGAAAAGCTCTTATTCTTGGAACAGGAGGCGCTTCTAAAGCAGTCAGCTTTGTGTTAAGAACTATGGGACTAGATGTACTATTCGTCTCTCGAAAACCCAGTGAAATCAATCAAATATCATACGATGACATCAATGAAAAGACCTTAGAGTTTTTTCCCTTCATCATTAATTGCACACCTCTTGGCACTTTTCCAAATATTAATGACAAACCTGACCTCCCCTATTCAAAATTGACAGAAAACAATTTTCTTTATGATCTTGTTTACAACCCTTCGGAAACAAGTTTTCTAAAAGAAGGCAAAAAAAATGGTGCGCAAGTACTAAATGGACAATCAATGCTAGAGCTGCAAGCAGAAAAATCCTGGGATATTTGGCGACAAAATGAGGAACATGAATAGACTCTTATTATTATCTTTTTTATTACTCTCCTGTCAATCTACAGAGACCAAGGAGTCACCAAATTCAGAGAATTACTGCTCAAGTATTAATAGAGCGGCAGATATTTCTGTTGCCAAAACAATTCAAAGCTTCGATGGTCTAACAAAAAACAAGACAGGAGTGTATGTACTTGAAGATGGTGCAGGATCAATGGTATCTAGGGCTTGGCTATCTGAATATGCAGAAGAAACAATAGACATTCAATACTTTATTTTCTCTACTGACAACGTTGGACTTATCGCTTGTGACTATCTTATACGGGCTGCAGACCGTGGCGTGAAGGTGCGTATCATTGTGGATGATATCATGGTCGATGCTGACATTCAAGATGTACTCATGATGGATTCTCATGAAAACATTGAAATAAAGATTTACAATCCGGGGGTAAACCTTGGAAAAAACATACTCTCAAAGATCAAAACATTCAGTACCGATTTTAGAAATGCTAATCAAAGAATGCACAATAAGACTTTTAATGTAGATAACAAGGCTGTCATTACTGGTGGTAGAAATATCGCTAATGAGTACTTTGACTACAGTAGAGATTATAACTTTAGAGATAGAGATGTTCTTCTTTTTGGAAAAGTGGTGGAAGAGGTTCATTCATCATTTGAAACTTTTTGGGTAGATTCTATCTGTGTAGACATTGATAAAATAGCGGATCCGACAACTGATTATGCGAATGATCCGGATAGATTCAACAACCTTTATCAATATGCCTGTAACCCAGAAAACTTCTCTCCTGTCATTAGAAAAAAGGTGATGGATTTTCCTGCAGCACTGCAGTCCATCTATAATTCTGGCGATCTTCAATGGGTCGATAGTGTTGAATTTGTTTCCGATTTACCTGGGAAAAATGATGGTAATGAAGGTCTATCTGGGGGAGGAATAACCACCTCCTCTTTAATGGATCTAGTAAATAAGGCAGAATCAAGTATTGACATCCAATCCCCATATCTGATCACTACTCAAATAAGTAGGGATTTGTTCACCGCAGCTACTAAAAGAGGCGTAAAAATAAGAATCCTTACCAATAGTCTTCCCTCTACCGACAACCTAGAAGCCTTCAGTGGATATCAAAGAGACCGAGAAAAATTGCTGGCTACGGGGGTTAGAATTTTTGAATTCAAACCTGATGCAGCTATCAGAAAAGAAATCATGACTAGTAATATAACGGATGATGAGGACTTCAATCCAATCTTTGGACTACATGCTAAATCAATGGTGATAGATGGAAAAATCACTGTTGTAGGAACTTTCAATCTGGACCCTAGAAGTGCAAATCTCAATACAGAGTGTATTACTATTATTCATTCTGAGAGCATAAGTGTGAAAGTGGCGGAGGGGATGGAAGTAGAATTTCAGCCTGAAAACTCATGGGAGACAACCATTGACTACAACCCAGACAAAGAAGGAGGTGTCAAAAAAAGAATTAAAACCTGGACGAGGAAGATTGTTCCAAAGGGTATTTTATAAATGTCCCAATGCGTAAGATACGCAAATAACCACTTTTTTGTATCCAGTAATTTCTTTTAGTTATTTTTACCAAAACAAACTTCACCATGAAAAACCGCTATCTAAAATCATTCATCCTCTTTGCATTTTTCATTGGACTTCTAAGTTTTTGTACAAACGAAGTTAATACCAATGAAATTGATAGTCTTGAAGCTTTCAAAACCACTTCTTTCTTAACCAAAGATAGTCTTGAAATAACAGCGGACATCTATGAAGTAAAAGATACAAAAAAGCCAATTATTTTACTGTTTCACCAAGCCATGTTTAGTAGAGGTGAATATCGTGAGATAGCTCCCAAGCTTGTTACCAAAGGCTATACTTGCATTGCTATTGACCAACGTTCAGGCATGAAAGTTAATGGTGTAAAAAACGAAACACATGCTCGTGCCAAGAAAAAAGGATTAAAGACAAAGTATCCTTACGCATACCCAGACCTATTGGCTACTATTGCCTATACGAAAGAACACTACCCCGGCAGAGAAATAATTATTTGGGGAAGTTCCTATTCTTCTTCTCTAGTTCTGATTATTGCAAGTCAAAACCCGGAAATAAAAGGGGTTCTTTCTTTTTCTCCAGGAGAGTATTTTGAGTTTAACCAAAAACAAATTATCGATTACGCAAATGATATTAGCTGCCCCGTGTTTATCACTTCTGCTAAAAACGAAAAAAAGGAATGGATTGACATATTCAATGCCATAAAGAGTGAAGACAAATCCTATTTTCTACCGACCTTGTCAGGGTTTCACGGCTCTAAGGCGCTATGGGAAGAGAAAGATGGACATGAAGAGTATTGGAATGCTGTCTACCAATTCCTTGATGGATTAAAATAACATATTACTCTCTATTGGCTCCTTTGATAAGGCTATCAATGACTGGTATTACCTTCTTCAATCGTTGTTCTTCATCCCCTTTGACAGTGATAAATGGCAAATCATAGTGTATGAGTATCCCTTTAAAAAAGTCGTACATTTCATCTCTTTCATCAGGCTTGTCTCGTAAATCGTCCGCTACCCATGGCACATCTATTCCCGTCAAGATATATAAATCATAATGATTCTCTAGCGCTGCTTTCTCTAATACTGGATCTACTTTTTGATAGTATACTTCAGAGTAAACCATGGTTACCAAAAGATCAGTATCACAAAACAATACTTTATTGGCTCTATCTGCTAATTCATTTTCGGTGGATATCTGACCTTCGGCTATCGGCAATAGGTCATCCATTGTACAATCACCTTCCCCTTTGTCGAATTTAGCTTGAAGAAAATCTCTTGCAAATTCAGGCACCCACTGGGTGTTGTAATGCTTGGCAAGCGCTTTGGCTAGAGTGGTCTTGCCTGTAGATTCAGGCCCATATAATACCACTCTTACGATATTATCTTCTGATTGTTGTAATTTTCTTTCCATACTTTAAGTCCTTGAATAGCCATAACGAGAAAAACCACATACTGTATTGCAGTAAATCCTAATTCTTTATAAAAATACAAAGGGATAGAAACTACATTGGCTATAATCCAAAAATACCAACTCTCTATTTTCTTATTTGCCATCAGATACATGGCAGTAAAAAACAACCCTGTTGTGATAGTGTCCACGTAATCCGTCCATACATCAAATTTATTATTCCATTTATACACCAGGACTACAAAAACGGCGGTAAATACAAAAATACTAGCTGCAATGATTTTATCTTTCCTGTTACTCCAACTGATATAAAGACTATTGTCGTCACTAACCGTTTTCCATCTATACCACCCGTAAATACTCATCGCCGTATAATACACATTGACGATCATGTCTCCATACAATTGATAATTAAAAAGTATATATATGAATATTGCCGTACTGATAATCCCTGTTGGATAGACAAGAATATTCTCTCTAATAGCGAAGTAAACACTAATTATTCCAAAAACAACTGCCACTAATTCAATAATAACATCAAAAGTCTGTGCCTCTAAATAAGGTCGAATGAAAAAATCAACTACTGTTTCCATGCTATTAATTTCTGCCGATACTGTACGCTTTGACCAATTCTTCAATTGGCACAGGTTTGGGAAAATATTTTTCAAAAAGCATCATCACCGTATTGATTACTTCTTCTCTCAATCCCATTCTTAATCCCAGCTCACTACAAAACTCTCTTTCTTCATTCGTAACCGACTTGTCAATACCCATGGTCATCACACAAGTTTGAAAAAAGGGAACTCTTTCTGATTCAGATTTAGGGATGATCACATCTGGCTTTAATGCTCCCGATTTTAATTTAAGCATATCTAGCGGTTCTACACCATACATATCCCCTAGTCTATTGATAAAATCGCTTTCACCTTCCGTCATTAGACTATCCGTATTGACTAATTCAACCATTAAAGCAATTAGACTTAATTTCTGTTGATAATCATTTTCCATAGTTTATAGTTGATCTTATTCTCTGAGCGAATGTATGTAAAATAATGATGACATTTAAAGGAGCTATTTATAAAATACTACGCCACAGTACCTCCACAGCTTGACCCAGCTCCAGCCGTACACCCGTAGCAATGCTGATTCACTATAATATTTCGGCTCAACAACTCTTTTTCATCAAAGCTTTTGAGGTCTTGTGCCTTGCCTTGCACCTTTAATTTTAACATCTGATTAAAGTCACAATCGTATAGAAATCCATCCCAACTGACAGAGATCATGGATCGGCACATCACAGAGGCAGCAGCAATTGGATTGTAAGCATTCACCAATTCTACTAAATAATCATCATACATTTCTCTCACAAAAAGATGCTCTAGAAATCTAGAAACGGGGAGATTCGTAATGGCAAATAGACTATTGAATGTAATACCCCATCCGTCAGATAGTTTGTCTTTGAATATTTTTTCTAGTTCATTTTGATCATCAGGAAGAAAAGCGCCAGAGGGGTTATGCACAAGATTGAGAGTCAACCCTGAATCAGCTTTTCCATATCCCACTTCATTCAACATCTGCAACCCTTTTATAGATTGCTCAAACACCCCTTCCCCTCTTTGCGCATCAGTTCTTCGAGCAGCAAAATATGGTAGTGACGACACCACTTCCACTTCGTTTTTTTTAAAAAATTGAGGCAAGTCATTGTACTTTTTATTGGCGGTAATGATGGTAAGGTTACTGCGTACAATAATGTGTTTATTGAGTTTGTAAATCTCTTCTACAAACCATCTAAAATCCGGATTCATCTCGGGTGCGCCACCCGTAAGATCCACTGTTGAAATTGCAGGGTTCTTTAAAACATCGAGGCACAAAAGCATTGTCTCTCGCGTCATGATTTCCTTTCGGTCTGGCCCAGCATCTACATGACAATGCTTGCACACCTGATTACACATATAACCGACATTAATCTGGAGGACCTCAATGGAAACAGGCTTTAAGGGAAACAATCCATCATCTGTTAATTTCTCAGCAAAAGTCTTCACCATATTCTCACTGGTGTTACTAAGTATCTCCAACTGTACTTTAGGGTCAGATAATTGATGCGCCCTATATTTTAGTGATTTTATCTTTTCTTTTACCGCCATTTTACATACTTAACTTCTTAGCTTTATTCATCATCTGAACACCATGCACAAGAACTGCACCGCTTTTGATAGCTGCTGCCACGTGTATCGCTTCCATCATCTGTTCCTCATCAGAACCTTTTGTAAGACAGTCTTTGGTGTATGCATCTATGCAATAAGGACATTGTACTGCGTGTGAAACCGCTAGTGCTATCAAAGCTTTTTCGCGCGCAGAAAGTGCTCCAGGCTTGAATACCGAACCATAGTAGTCAAAAAATTTCTTTCCTAATTCCGGTTGCCATTCAGATATTTCACCAAATTTCCCTAAATCTTCTTCGTTGTAATATGTTTTGGACATGCTTCTTGTTTTTTCATTACAAAAGTAATCATTCTCAAATAGTATATTGTCTACTATATGACGGTTCTATAAATAATCCTTCACAACTATAGTAATTATCCCTTGATTGGCAAATATCTAGCTTAATCTCTATTTTGATTATTTACCTTCTTCTACTTCACGCTCACGTTCATTGATCATTAATTGATTGAGAAATTTTTCTCTTGGAATCATTCTAGCACCAAAAGACTCCAAATGTTCTGTATAAACTTGGCAATCTATCAATCGAAATCGCTCTTCCTTCAATTTTTTAACCAATTGAACAAAAGCCACTTTGGAGGCATTACTCATCAAACTAAACATGGATTCCCCAAAATACATCTTACCTATTGACATTCCATACAACCCTCCTACCAATTGATCGCCACGCCAAGCTTCTACCGATATGGCATGCCCTTGTTTATGTAAATTTATATATGCCTCTCTCATGGCAGCAGTAATCCAAGTTCCCTGTTGGTCTTTACGCTTTATGTTTGCGCAATAATCTATCACTTGTTCAAACGCCGTATTGTACGTTATTTTAAAATTCTTCTTTCTGATTTCTTTTTTTAAGCTCTTACTAACGGTAAGTTCATTTGGAAAAAGAACGAATCGAGGATTTGGCGACCACCATAATATTTGCTCCCCTTCATTAAACCAAGGAAAGACTCCGGCTTTATATGCCGTTAGAAGTCTCTCTGTACTAAGGTCTCCACCAATAGCAAGAAGGCCATCTTCATTTGCTTGATTGGGGTCAGGAAAAACCATCTGGTCTACTAATTGAAATACCGGCATGTTTATTATTTTTTTACTAAACTAATCAAAATTTTCAACCCCTAGCCGTTTCTGAGCATAGCTGTCAATCATATTTATCAAATGTAGTGGCTCCATAGCTCGCCACTCTACTATATCAAGCGCTCCGCCCATTACAAAATATGAATCTATGTCTATTTCTGATAGCTCTTGGACTACATGATCACGGAAGTCCAACAAGGCAATCCACCCATCTTCCTCACAGACTTCGTCAAACCAGTCTTCATAGTAACTATCATCCGAATAATGAAAGTTTAAAACATTCTCTCCGATTAAAATAAATTTTGAAATTCCTTGCTCGAAAAGAACGTCCGTAACCTCTCTTCTCAAAATCATGATATCATTATTGATGGCGTCATTCCACTCTCCAAATAATTCAATAATTCCGATGCCCGATTCATAATCGACGAACAGTATTTTGACAAACAATGTGGGTGATTCTATCTCATCCCATTGCGGATGTATCACATGATTATAGATGGCATGCGTAAAGTAAATTTCAGAGTACTCCCTGCCATAAAATGGCGATCGTTCGTCTTCACTAGCGATATAATGATGTCGCCAATTATAATATGGTTCTATTCCATGCATTGTTAGAGACCGCAAAAATAATACTTCTAACACGCTTACGCTAGAAATAGATAGATAAAAATAAATGGAATAAAAAATAGATCTTCAACCCGAATTACGCATTAGAACTATCTATTACGAGCTCAATGCATAGGGTTTAACACTTAAACTACCTCCTTTCAACTATGAAGGAATGCTTAACATCCTCCGCTTCATTGATGACATGCAATTGATAATTACCTGGTGCAAGTGCGCTTACATCAATTTTAAATGCTTGTTCTTTAGTTCCTTTTTGAAAAAAAACAATCTTACCTGTAATATCATAGATATATACATCGTACGGTGAACTCAAAGGTCTGTTCAAGTTAAACGATAATATTTCTTGGACAGGGTTTGGATACAAGTTAAGTACCAAATCAACATCAAACAATTCTAATGTTTCTTCTACTACGTTTTCATTACTAATCAACCATAGTTCGGGATCATAGACCACTTCCTGTACAGAGAAACCTAATTCTGCTTCGGAAACAGGCACGACAAAAAATTGTCCATCATACTCTAGCTTTAATCTAAAGGTTTTTGTTTGACCATCTCCTCTGAGAACAAGCGGGATGGTTAATTCAAAAAATGAAACAGAAGCATGTGACTGCGATTGATTAACTTTTACGTATAGGTTCTCTCCAACAAACTGATACCTGATGCTATGACTAGGATATCCTTGTCCATAAAACCAATCCTCAAAGAACTCATTCAACGATTCTTCATGTACCGATTCGAGATGGCTAATAAGATCTTCTGTTCTCACATATGAAAATGCAAGATTTGGGTCACCAAGATAATTTCTTATCGCATGAAAGAATTCTTCATCACCCATTTCCCATCGTAACATATGCAATAGATAAGCTCCTTTCCGATAGGACAATCGTCCGTTGAAAATTCGATCTGAATCTGTCACATCGTCCACCCATACCGAACCATCTGGCTCAGATGTGATAAAGTCAACTATCTGAGATTTCCATCCGTCCCAATACGGATAGTCATTATCCAACACCCATTTTCTTTCGTAGTATAAGGCAGTGCAATAGCTAGCAAACCCTTCATTCAACCATATATCCTCCCAACTACCACAGGTGACTTGATCTCCAAACCACTGATGTGCCAACTCATGAGTCATAAGTCCATTACTCAATCCGGTCATAAAACTCATTGTTGAGTGTTCCATTCCTCCACCTCTACCCCATTCAGCATGTCCATATTTTTCTTCTTGAAAAGGATATAAACCAAAATACTCATTAAGCAAACTCATAATAAAAATCATCTCCTCCTCTTTCTCTTGATAGGTTTCGAGATTCTCTGGATATACATAATTGAGAATATCCACATCACCATCTTCGTGCGGTACTGTGACCGTAAACTCTTCATAATTTGTGACAGCAAAAGCGATTAGATAGGCAGGGATTGGAAACCGATGTTTCCAGTGATGTGTTTCGAATCCCTCATTCGGCACCACTGACATAAGCAATCCATTACTCGCTACTTTTAAGCCTATTGGCACAGTTACAAACACATCTATTGAGTCTATTTTATCATCTAGACTTTGTTTACAAGGCCACCACTCTCGTGCTCCAAACGGCTCTGCGAATGTCCATAAAATCGGCACGCCATTGTGGGTTGTCGAAACTAAATTCCCTTCCCCTGAAACACCTGGAGCCCCACTGTAAATTACTACTATTTCATGCAGACTACCCGCGTTTAACTCAGCATTGAAGTCAATGAAAAGATAATATTCATCTTGCTCAAAGCCTAATTCTTCTCCCTCAAATTCTACACTCGATACTTGCATGGCATTAGAAAGGTCAAACACAATCTGAAAAATAGCCTCTGCCCCAACTTCAAAGACACTAGTCACCCTTCCATTTATAAAAGCTGACTGAGGCTCAACTTGCCATTCCAAACGATGGTATTTTAAGTCATAGTTATTGGTCAGGCTTTTCTCATGCGCAAGTTTGAGTTTCTGCTTTCCACTTTTTCCTTCTTGTATTATTAATTGATCAAAAGATGATTGCCCGTTCAATAACATACCCCCACTGAACAGGGCGAATATGACCAAAAGTAGTTGGCTGATTTTTTTCATATAATACACCTAACAAAGATAATAAAGAATCAAACAACTTGGAGAATTAGATTTTCACCAAATTACAACCCTAAGGTTTTAACAAAAAAAAGGGGGCTCGCTATAAGCGAACCCCCTTTTGAAATTTATTTAGTTATCGATTATTCGATAGTTAATTTTTGAATTACTGATTGACCATCAGCTGTAGTGATCTGTACTAAGTACATGCCACTTGCTAAGTCAGAATTGAATACCAATTCTTGCGTCATCACAGATCCGTTCACTGAGTATTGCTCAGAGAACACTCTCTTACCGAAGATATCCACCACCTCAATAGTCACTACTTGATCTGCATCTCGTAGATTCTCAAGGTTAACGAATACTTGATCCCCAGTATTAGGGTTTGGATAAACAATAGCCTTGATCTCTGAAACTGTTGCCAAACTAGTTG
>JAJRRH010000134.1 GCA_024279715.1 Bacteroidota bacterium | reverse complement strand
GCTTCAAATAATATTAACTCTAATGAAAAGAATTCTACAAAGTACATCATTCCTGATTATAGGTGTTCCAATCATTTCATCGTGTTCAGATGATACAATTGGGAAATCATCGAAAAAAAAGCACAAAAAAATGGAACTTGATCTAGTTTTTGCAGATTGCGCTTACCAAGCTCTTTACATTAGAATAAAATAAATAGTTCACGAAACTCCCGATCACTATTTCGCTGAAAAAGAAACGGTTGCCCACTACGAGCAACCGTTTTTAATTTATAGTAAAGTTGTCGAGTCTAATAACCTCCAGAACAATTGAACGAAAAGTTAAAGACGCTTGTAAATGGTTTGTGTCCTCGTTGCTTTTGCAAGACCCACATGTCCATTAGTCCTCCAACTCCCATCATCGCGGCAGGGGAAGCATTTGTAATATCACTTTCTGTAACTCCGAAATCATCCCGAATTTCAACATTAATGATAGCGCTGAATTTACAGTTTTTGATATCGTACACGATACATGATAAAGTAACGATAAGTTGTTGTGTTCCTCCGACTAATATTTTTAAAGTTGGACTTGAACTCCAAGAAAAACTAGGGGATCTTATGCCGTCATTATCTAGAGTGAATTGAGTGAAATCACCATGTGCGAGGAACATTTTTGCTTTGAATGCATTTGAAATTTGAGTAATCAATGTTTTTCCTTCACTAGAATCTTTTATTGCACTTGACAATCCACCGTCATCGTGCCATAACCCTCCTTGTTTATTCGTAAATTGTTTCACGAAAGTTTTTGCGTAATTAATCGCATCAGCTTCTTCGATGACTGTTTCCCAGTATGCCCCAGCATAAATCCCTGCTTTCAGCGTGAATTCCAAATCACTAGCGAGAAAAGAATCACTCATGAAGTAGGTAGGAGAGATTAACACTTTCACCACTTTTGAGTTTGGTTGTTGACCCACGGCAGACGCATAATCAGCGCCAGCACTACTTCGTCCAACATCCAACAATTTATAAGGCAAATTAGTTTGAGTCTTTTGAGCAATTGATTGCTTTATTCTAGTTAAATTCTGCATGCTGAGCCTATCCCAACGCTTATTTTGATTAAAACGAGTGATTGCAGCTTTAGCTTGTATTAATTCAAATGTCATCATATTTGCTTCGTCTATTGGAATTCGATATTGGCAATAAGTGGCAGTAAATGATGCAATTTTGCACAGAAAAACATACCATATTCTTATCTGAGTACACAATGTACAAAAAATTCACAAAGAATTAAAAACCGATTACTTTTTAAGAGATGATAATTATCATTGACCTAGATGTATAGAGAATATTCAAATCCTCAAAAAAAGTCAGGTCCCCTTTCAAATATTCTAGCCATTAACGAATGATTGAAAAGAGTATTTAGTATATTGTGTGAAGATCGACCTAACCGGAAATAATCTTTGTCAAAACTTGACTTGTCTTATTTTGTGAGTTACGATTGCATGTATATTAAAAGTTAAGAAGCTAAAATTATGGGATATTATACAAAGAATACGGATAGAATGGATATTCATATTGAGGAGACTCGAGGTACTATTCTTATCAAACAAAAGTGGAAATATTCTTGGCTGAATTTTTCAGGATCTACTCCGTGGACATACATTGAAAAACAAAGTTTTCATTCTAAAGTGGATAATATAATTTGGAATAGTTGGGGAAACAATTTTTTTCTAAAGGTAAGTGGGTCTTCGGATTTTGCTAAAAGGAATTCAGGAAAAGTCTGGGATGTAAATTTTGACATCGAGTGGGTATTACATACTGAACATTGGGATGTGAAAGTTACAAAGTATCCGAGAACTCATGCAGGAAACCCGACGAGTAGTGTGGGGTGGGGGTCAAAAATAATAAATCTTGATACGAAAGATACGGCTTGGAGGAAAAGAGTTTCTTCTGGCAGAAATTATTTCCAATACCCATTAGTTCACGAGTTTGGACATGCTGCTGGAAATTCCAAATATGCAAATACAGGTATGCACGGTGATGAATATGCATCCACGAGTGTCTATGCTGGAGATAAAAATAGCCTGATGAATATTGGGAATAAACTACGTGATCGACACCTTGATTTTATTCTCTCTCAGTTAAATACAATGGTTTCAGGTTCTACATTTAGCAAACACTAATCCAACTAGTTGATGTTTAAAATATATTCAATAGTGTTACTTGCGTTCTTTAGTTGTGAAATTAAGCAGGAAGAGAATAGTATCAATGTCCAGGTAGAAAATATGCAAGAAAGAACAAGCTTCCAAGACAGTTTATCCATTAAAAAGCTACTGTCTCTATTAATGTCTGAAGCAATAATAGAATTTGGTAGACCTGTATCTCAGGAAAGATTCATTTTGGATGACGCTCAAGGAGAATTTAGAAATGGTATCTCTGATGCGTTTACATCTGAAGAAAGACAGGGCGAATCTATTGAAATAGAAGAGCTTACTTGGGAAAAGAATGAAGATTCGTGGATCACTGTGTGGTATCAAGTTGAATCCGATAAATCGGTGCCGAAAAGTGCGCTTTCTTGGAACAAAGGAGCTGAATTTTAAAGGTGAGCAGTCCCCTCATTCTTTATTTGAAATGCTAAGAACAAAAATAGGGCATCCTCTCAGACACCCTATTGTTAATAAATCAAAGAAAAAGTGGAATCACCTCAACAAGCCTACATGTGCGAGTACTAATTCGGAACAGAAAGTTGGAAGTTGGGTGGCGCTGACTGAACCTGTCGAAGTTTGACGTTCAATTCTGCTTTGAATCAATCCAAACTTCCAATCATTTTCTTAGGATCAACCCAATTATCGTATTCTTCAGCAGGGACATATCCCAAACGAACAGCCTCCTCACGAAGAGTTGTTCCGTTTTCGTGTGCAGTATTGGCAATTTCAGCTGCTTTATAGTAACCAATTTTAGTATTTAAGGCTGTAACCAACATCAACGAGTTATTCAATAATTCTTGAATACGTTTGTGATTTGGTTCGATTCCTTGAGCACAGTTTTCATCAAATGAAGCACAAGCATCACCAATCAATTGAGCACTTTGTAGCAAGTTGGCAGCCATCATTGGTT
>JAJRRH010000133.1 GCA_024279715.1 Bacteroidota bacterium | reverse complement strand
TTTTATAAAACATACTTTTCAGTCTTTTATAAGAAACTTATATTTCTTACATTTGTCGCATGGAGAAGCGGACGATATTCGCTGCTCTACAGGATAATTATTACCGACTTATGAAAACATTAGAAGAGGAGGATCAAGGGAAATTAAAGGCATTTCAAGAGAAAATAGACCGAGGGGAAAAGATAGAACCAAAAGACTGGATGCCCGACAAGTATCGACACCATGTAGCCCGTCAGATGTCGCAGCACGCTCACTCAGAGGTGATTGGTATGCAGCCTGAAGGCAACTGGCTATCTAGATCACCTAGCTTACGAGCAAAAAAAATCCTCCTAGCCAAAATTCAAGATGAGGCCGGACACGGCTTGTATCTTTATAGTGCTGCTGAGACGCTTGGGATATCAAGAGATCAATTCATTCAATGGCTTCACGAAGGTAAAGCCAAGTATTCGAGTATATTCAATTACCCAACGCTCAATTGGTCTGACATGGGCGCTGTGGGATGGTTGGTGGATGGCGCTGCTATTGTCAATCAAGTTTCATTGCAAGCCACTTCTTTTGGGCCCTATTCTCGTGCTATGGTTCGTATCTGTAAAGAAGAAAGTTTTCACCAAAGACAAGGTTACGAAATCATGGCTCAAATGATGAAAGGAACTGCCGAACAACAAGCCATGGCACAGGATTCTTTGAATAGACTTTGGTGGCCTTCACTGATGATGTTTGGACCTCATGATAAGGATTCTCCAAACACTGGACATGCGTTGAAATGGAGAATTAAGAAAGAAACAAACGACGAACTTCGTCAGAAATTTATAGATAAAACTGTCGCTCAGGCAGAGTTGATTGGACTTACAATCCCAGATCCTGATTTGAAATTGATGCCCGATGGACACTATCAATTTGGTGAGATAAATTGGGAAGAATTCTATAATGTAATTAAGGGCAATGGCCCTTGTAATAAACAACGTCTTGCTCATCACATCAAAGCACATGAAGATGGTGCCTGGGTACGGGAAGCTGCTATGGCGTATGCAGATAAACAAGTGATAAAGAACTAAAATATAACGACAATGTCAGAAAGAGAAAATCAAGGCCCACTATGGGAAGTTTTTATTCAGTCAAAGTCAGGATTGTCATACAAACATGCGGGTAGTGTGCATGCTTATGACAAGGAAATGGCTATTGAGAATGCAAGAGATCTATTTACCAGACGAAAAGAAGGAGTAGGACTTTGGGTTGTAAGAACGGAACACATTGTTTCCATTCAGCCTTCAGATGCTGAGTCATTTTTTGATCCAGCAGACGATAAGGTGTATCGCCATCCTACGTTTTATAATATGCCCGAAGGGGCCAAACACATTTAGGATATTATGAATAAGACCTTGTACACATACTGTCTGCGAATGGGTGATAACAACTTGATATTGAGTCATCGTTTGTCTGAATATTCATCCAAAGGACCATTTCTAGAAGAGGATATAGCCATTTCTAATGTGTCCTTAGATTTATTGGGACAGGCAGAATCATTTTTGGCGTATGCCTCAGAAATAAAAGGAAGTGGGAGTGCAAATGATCTCGCATTTCGAAGACCTGAGCATGAATATGTCAATGTACAGATGGTAGAACTTCCGAATATGGATTTTGGCGTACTAATGGCTAAGCAATTTTATATGGATGTATATCATTACCTATTGTATACTGAAATGAAATCCTCAAGGGACGATAAATTAAGAGCAATAGCTGAGAAGAGCCTTAAGGAAGTGACCTATCATCTTCGTAGAAGTTCATCATGGGTAAAAAGGCTTGGGGACGGAACATCAGAGAGCCACCGTCGAATTCAAGAAGCACTTGATGATCTTTGGCTTTATACTGGGGAGCTATTTGAGCAAGATGAGGTAGAGATGGAATTGACCTCACAAGGGATACTCCCTGAGATGAGTTCGTTACAATCAAAATGGCTTAAAATGGTGTCTGAAATAATGCTTGAAGCTACTCTAAAAGTTTCAGATAATACTTTTTCTCATACTGGAGGTAGAAAAGGGCAGCATACTGAATTTCTTGGGCACATACTTACTGATATGCAGTATCTTAATCGTGCGTACCCCGACGCTAATTGGTAAGAAAATGTCCGTTTCAAGCCGATTGGTTGCATAGATCGGATTTAATAAGCATGATTTTTCTTTATTATCGAAAGTCCCATTGAGTCTAGCTTCATGGGTGTATATTGTTATTTAACTTAATCCAAGGTAGGGTGAAGAGTATTCTGATTGTATTATTTACAGTTATGTGCAACATTTCTAATGTTACTACGTATTAAGTGTAGTAAGAATAAAAAATTAGATTATGACACTAGTGATGGAGATGCCGAAGAAGTTGAGAGGTGAAATTGAAAACATGAAGCTTTTACTAGCTAAAAGCCTTTATGAAAAAAGAAAAATAACTCTGCAAGAGGCAGGCGAGATGACCAATGAGACAATGGGTGATTTTATGCGGAAAATGAGCGATTTATAACGATGGCATCATTTTTGTGGAGTATATAACGGTCTTAGATTTTAAAATTTAAGTTAATAATTGTTGTTAGAAAAGGCGGGTCACAACCCCGCCTTTTTGTTGTTATATAGACAAAGGTTTTTGTAAAAAAAGACTTAGATTCTTTCCTGCTTCATACCCTTCCACGATAGTTTCCATTAGATTTCCTTTTAGAATAATACTCGCAGGATATTTTTTGAAAAAATAGAAACTCTTGTTGTACATAAGAGGAACACGTTCACCTACTTCTCTAAACTCTTTGTGAATGCGCTTATTTTTAGCACCAAGTACCTCACCGTAAAAATTCACGAATTTTGGTTCGTTAATGAGCTTTACGAATTTTTTCTCATTATCAGCAATTTCCAACCTCACAGATTGTAGTTCTGTAGTGCTTAAGCTATACACACCTCCATAGACACGAAAATCAGCAGGGCCAAGTTCGAAATACACCCCCGGCAGACTCATCGGCTTCTTACCCGTAGCACTAACGACAGCACTAACTTGTGTTTTATAGGGCGTTTTGTCTTTTGAAAATCGGATATCTCTATGGATACGAAATATGGCGTTTTTTGCCTCCAACGAGGCTATTGCGGGGTCTATTTTTCCTAGTTCATTAATTACATCTTCTACAAATCGTTTAAACGGATCTTTTACAGACTTAAAGTACCGGCTTCTGTTTTCATCCATCCAGTCTTTGCAGTTATTGGCAGCAAGTTCTTTAAAAAAATCGAGAAAATCTTTTTTGAAATATTTCATAGGTTATTGGTGTCGTTTATGTTGTGTCGTGGAAGCAAGCGTTCAAGCCATCTTTATGATAATGGTAAAGATAGGAAAAAGTAATTCTCTATTGGTAATACTACGAATTCTCAAAGAGAATTGATTTTAAGGGCGATGATTTTGAGCAGTAGCTTTGAAAATAAAGGCTTGCAAGGGAAACTAAAATGCCCATCCACTAAATACTCAGTCGAGTCGAGTAGCACGTAACATCTCCCTCTTACCCGGAGGACCAGGAATACGTTCGACCTCAAATCCCGCAGCTTGCATATTTCTCCTAACATAACCTTTTGCGCAGTAGGTCGTCAACACTCCCTCTGACATCATCATCGAATAGAGCTTTTTGAAAATATCAATCGTCCACAGCTCAGGTTGTCTGTCAGGCGAAAAAGCATCATAGTATACCAAATCAAATTTGTCATCAATAGTTAGTTCTCGAAGGTTTGTACGTAGTTTTGTGATGCTAAACGTTTGATTGATATTTTCTTGAGCATCCCAAGCGGCATCATGTAGCTGAATGAAATCCGAAGAATAGTTTTTCAACGCATCCTTATCCGTATAATTCATCTTAGAAGCTATCTCAAGAGTCAAAGGGTGATTTTCGACGGTTATATATTCTATTTGTAGTTTATGCTCCTTTGCCCATTTTAACGTCAATAGAGCATTTAACCCTGTTCCAAATCCCATTTCAAATATTTTAATGGAACGGAGTGATGAGGAAATTATATCCAATCCACTTTCAATAAAAACATGTTGAGATTCCTGTAAAGCGCCATGTACACTGTGATAACATTCGTTTATGTCACTTCTTTTTATTGTTGTGCTTCCGTCTTTGGTAGTTACTATTTCAGGATTCAATAGATTCATTTTGTCCGCAAAGATACAAATCCAAGAATAGACTATAACTTAGAAAGCAGCCATCTGTAATTATTCATATCTTCGTATTAATTAATTAATTAATAAATATGCGTCACTTCTTATCTGTAATCATCTTTCTACTTTCTTCTTTTACTCTCGCTTCACAGAGCTGGGTTGATTTACGTCAACAAAATAAAAGCTTCTTTGAAGTGAAGGCTGCTTTTGATGCCGAATGGAGCAACAAAGAGTATGAGAAAGGACATGGCTATAAACAGTTTAAACGATGGGAATATTTTGTCAAGCCAAGAGTTAATGACGAAGGTTTCTTGCCGCCATCAAGTCAAGTAAGAGATGAGTTCTTGAAATTCAAAAAGAATAATAAAAGTACGAATAAGAACGGTAATTGGAGCTTCAGTGGGGCATATGATATTAATGACCCAGGGGGAGAGGGTATTGGAAGAGTAAACGTAGTAGCTGTGGATCCCAATGATGCATCTACCATATATGTTGGAACGCCAGCTGGTGGGCTTTGGAAGTCAACGGATAACGGAAATAATTGGACGCCAAAAACGGATCATCTAATGGCAGTTGGCGTGACTGGTATTGCTATTGATTATACCAACTCTGATATAATTTATATCGGAACTGGTGATGGGGATGCTTCTGACACTTATTCTATTGGCGTATTAAAGTCAATAGATGGTGGGGATACATGGCAAACCACCGGATTGGTGTATGAGGCAGCGGATCTACGTACAGTGCATCGGTTGATAATGCACCCTACAAATCCACAAATACTATTTGTAGCCACAAGCCAAGGTTTATGGAAAACTGAAAATGCTGGTGTCAATTGGTTCGCAGTGAGTACCGGAGCGATTGAAGATGTAGAGTTTCATCCTACTAATCCTGATATAATGTACTTATGCAAGTCGGAGTTTTATAAATCCACAGATGGAGGTGATTCATTCTTTGCTGCAAATGAGGGACTTCCTTCAGGTTCAGTGACCTCAAGGTTAAGTATTGCAGTGTCTCCTGATGAGCCAGATTGGGTATACCTTCTAGCTGGTTCGAATGATTTTGGACTACAAGGGGTGTATAGGTCAACCAATGCTGGTGAGAGTTTTTCGCAAAGAGCAGATGATTCACCAAATCTAATGGGATGGTCGTCTGATGGCAGTGGTGACGGTGGTCAAGCTTGGTATGATATGGCATTGGCTGTGGATCCGACAAATGCTAATCGAATTTTTGTGGGTGGAGTGAATGTTTGGCGATCAAATAATGGCGGTTCGACGTGGGCTTTGAAGGCCGATTGGACGAGCAATAGTTCGAGTAACTATGTTCACGCCGATGTGCATTTTTTGGAGTATTTTGGGTCAAAACTTTATTGTGGAAGTGATGGAGGGATTTTCAAGTCGAGTAGCGATGGGAATAGCTGGTCAAACACCTCTGCCGGATTGGCCATCACCCAAGTGTATTCTATTGGCACAACGGATCAGAACACTAACCTTGTAACGATGGGGGCGCAAGATAACGGCACCTCTATGACTACCGGCGGCACTTGGAATAGAGTGTTTGGAGCAGATGGCATGGAGACCCATATCCATCCAGGCAATCAGAATCGAATCTATGTGGCCACTCAAAATGGAGGACTTTACGTGTCTAGCAATGGAGGATCCTCTTTTAATAACTTCTCTTGGGGAGTAAATGAAACTGGTGCGTGGCTTACGCCATACGAATTGAAGCCTAGTAATCCAAATTCTGTGATCGTTGGGTTTGAAAATGTATGGCAATTTAATGATAATGGTACTTGGTCACAGTTGTCGGATTTTCATTTTTTATCTATAACACGTATTGCCCTTGCTCAATCAAACAGCGAGTACATTTATTTCTCAAGGGATCATAAAATGTATCGAACATCAAACTTTGGAGATGACTGGACAGATGTATCAGAAGGACTGCCAGGTGGAGATATTACAGGCATAGAAGTCGATCAGAATAATCCGGATGTAGTGTATGTGAGCTTATCGGGTTATGAAGAGGGAGAGAAGGTCTTTAGAACTTTTGATGGGGGAGATACTTGGGAGAATTATAGTTTTAACTTGCCTAATGTACCTGCAAATTGCCTCGCTTTGGGGAGTAATGGAGGAGTGTACGTAGGAACTGATTTCGGGGTATTTTATATTAATGAAAATCTATCTAACTGGCAATATTTTAACGACAACCTTCCAGTAGTGCCGGTAGTAGATTTAGATTTGTTGTCCAATAGCAATCTTCTCAAAGCAGCTACCTATGGAAGAGGAGTATGGCAAACTCCTTTGTACACACCTTTGTCTGAAGCACCAATAGTGGATTTTGAGTCGAACACCAACGTGATATGTGAAGGGCAGTCCATTCAGTTTACAGATTTTAGTTTTAATGCTACACCAAATTGGAATTGGACTTTTGAAGGAGGTGAGCCAAGTTCATCCTCAGAATCTATGCCAGTAATTGTCTATGAAGGACCGGGGACATTTGCCGTCACACTTTCCATGAGCAATGCCTTTGGTGAAGATGAAGAAGTAAAAACAGGCTATATCACTGTACTTAATGGCTCGGCAGATTCAGCGCCATATTCCGAAGGATTTGAAGACTATTCCGAGCTTCCAGAGAATGTTTGGTTTCTCAATAACCCAGGGGGTAATGTCACTTGGGAATTGAACGAAGAAGTAGGTTTTCTTAGCGGAAAATCAATCTCTATTGATAATAATCAGGGGTCGATAAATGATATTGACGAATTGATTAGTAAGCCATTTGACTTGACGGATGGTATAGAGACGGAGTTGGTTTTTAAATATGCGCACGCCCAAAGAAATGATGATAATCATGGTAAATTGAAATTGTATTTTAGTGCCAACTGCGGGGACAATTGGCAGCTACAAGGGACAAATACTGCTGGAAGCAGTCTTCATACAGTAGAGCCAACTACCAACTTTTTTATACCGACAGATGATGAGTGGAATGATGATTCTGAAAATATCAATAGCCAATACTTAGGACCAAATTTTAGATTCAAATTTCAATATAGAAACGATGGTGGTAACGTTCT
>JAJRRH010000132.1 GCA_024279715.1 Bacteroidota bacterium | reverse complement strand
TAGTGTGTTGTTATTTTTTGTTAATGCTTCGTTCTAGGAAAGTGTCCAGCTGTTCTATGTCAAGTTTCTTTGCAATAATCTTTTTGTCTTTATCCAAAAGTAAGATGGTAGGTGTTGTTTTGGAATTGTAAAGAGATCTGAAATTACTTGGATGTTCGGGGCTATCAGACATGTTATTGAGTTTGGCAAATTCAGGATTGTCACGCAGATATTCCAGCCATTTATCATTTTCAAAATCGACACTTATAGGTAAGACGGTCAATCCTTTTCCCTCATATTTTTTATTTAGATCCACTAGTTTGGGATTTGTTTTTTTACAATGACCGCATTCAGGTTGCCAAATATAGATAAGTGTATAATCTGATTTTACTTCAGAAAGTGTGGTAAACTTAGTGGCAGTAGTATCGTGTAGTCTAAAGTTGGGGGCTATATTGCCTATCAATGTTGGTTTGATGAGCATCGCTTCCTCAATGATATCTGCCAGCTTGGTAGAGTCCATCCAGGTGATTCCTCCCTTGGTATAATAGTTTTCTATCATGTGAACATATCCTTTGTCCATGCCCATATATTTTGAGGACTGAAAATTATAGGTGATAAAATGCAAGGTGAACTTGTACAGATCGGAGTCATGACGCACTTGTGGTAGAATACGATCTGCATGCTTGATGAGTGTATCTGGGGATTGGGGTAGGGCTTTATTAAAAAAAGCATCCAACTTACGGTCATACTCAGGCGTTCTAACGATACGTGGATCGTCAAATGGGGTATTGTCAAAATAGTGATTAATGTAATATTTGTATTGAAACAAAGAATCGGTAATCACTCCATTTTCATCTTTTGGAGGGTCTGGAATTTCTGGCGGTAAGGTCATGCCTATTACGACAGAAACTAGTGCTCCTTTGTGATTGTTGAATAGGTCAAGTTGTTTTTGTTTTACTCTTTCATCAATCTTAATTACTTGTTCACTTAGCTTCTTGTACTCCTCACTATCTTTGTCTAAACCCTCTATCTTGGATTTTATTTCGGCAACTTCATTTTTTCTGTCATTGATAAAAAGAATATAGTCATAATAGACTTCATTATCCGAAGATCCTTTGATCTCGATATTTTTTATCAAATCAGTAGTATCTGTTTTCACCTCAAATATTTGATCGTCGAGCAAGAGGTCTATAAAAGATGGGCCAGGAAAAACAATAGCATATTTACCAGCCTTAAAAGGTTCTTTTCCTTCAAAAGTAGCTACTCCTTTTTTATTGACATACGCCGTGTCGGCATAGAACATTTTTTTACCAAAATAATTAGCTAAATAAATCGTATCATTGGTAAGACCATTTACTTCGACTTTTATATTAAATCCTTGGCTAAAACCAACCATAGAAGATAGGCTGAATAGGAGAATAAGTATCGATTGTTTCATCATATAATTATTTTTTTAAAAATATCAAACGAAATGAATTTATTGAAAAAATTAACAGTTTTTTATTAAATATAGTGTTTGCAAAATTTAGACCATTTTTGCATCGGTTTTGAATTCTGACGTCAGATGGAAGGTGATATCAGGGTTTTCCGCCTTTTCAAGATTAAGCAGATACTGGCTTGGTGCCATATAAACCATATTTCCATCTTTGTCTGACACGATGTCATTAATTTTAATTCTGCAAAATTCATCCAATTTGTTTTGATCGTCCGAAACAAGCCAACATGCCTTGAAGTACCTCAGTGGTTGGAAGTCACAAGATGCGCCATATTCGTGCTTTAGTCGGTACTGAATGACCTCAAATTGGAGCTCGCCAACAGTGCCAATTATCTTCCTACGACCAGCTTCTTTGATGAATAGTTGCGCCACGCCCTCATCTGTAAGTTGATTGATACCTTTGTCAAGCTGTTTGCTCTTCATGGGATCCTTATTGACCAATTCCTTGAATATCTCTGGAGAGAAACTTGGAATACCTTTGAACGTTAGTTTTTCACCTTCGGTCAGCGTATCGCCAATTTTGAAACTCCCCGAATCATAAAGCCCTACAACATCTCCAGGAAAAGCCTCATCAATCACACTTTTATTACGTGCCATAAAAGTCGTCGGGTTGTTAAATCTTAACTTCTTATTCAGTCTAGTGTGCATGTAAAAAGCATTCCGTTCAAACTTGCCCGAACACACCCTCATGAAGGCTATTCTATCCCTATGCTTTGGGTCAAGATTGGCATGAATCTTAAAAACAAATCCTGTAAATTTATCCTCATGCGGTTCTACCATTCTTTGTGTAGCGTCTCTAGGCTTGGGTTTGGGAGCTATCTTGCAAAAAGTATCTAGGAGTTCTTTAATGCCAAAATTATTGATGGCACTGCCAAAAAAAACGGGGGCAAGATCTCCCTCATCGTAAGCCTTTTGGTCAAACTCTTCGTACACTCCATTGATTAATTCTACATCTTCGATCAAGGTTTTAGCTTTCTCTTCCCCAATATGTGGTGCTAGATCATCCATGCTAAGACTTTTTATCATCAAGCGATCCTCTTCAATTTTCTGCTTGCCAGGTTCAAAAAGTTTTAGGGTATCATCAAACAGATTGTACACACCTTTGAAGTCCACTCCAATGCCTACGGGCCACGATAGGGGTTGAACATTAATCTGTAATTTGTCTTCTAATTCATCCAATAGATCAAAAGCATCTTTTCCTTCGAGGTCCATTTTGTTGACAAAAACCATCACGGGCGTCTTCCTCATACGGCATACCTCCATGAGGCGTTTGGTTTGTGCCTCGACTCCTTTCACACAGTCGATAACCAAGATGACACTATCTACGGCAGTGAGCGTACGGTAGGTGTCTTCCGCAAAATCTTTATGACCAGGAGTATCGAGAATGTTGATAAGTGTATCCAAATATTCAAATCCCATCACAGAGGTGGCGACAGATATTCCTCTTTGTCGTTCTATCTCCATAAAATCCGAAGTAGCACCTTGCTTGATCTTATTTGACTTCACTGCGCCGGCAGTTTTTATCGCGCCGCCATAGAGTAGAAATTTTTCTGTCAAAGTGGTTTTGCCAGCATCTGGGTGACTGATAATAGCAAAAGTCTTTCTTCTATTTATTTCTTGTTCTACGGACATTCAAATATAATTTGGTTTGCAAAAATATCAATAGTTTCTAGGATAACCCAATGAATGTATTGGAAGTTTGAAGCGCTAGACAATAGAGTGATTGCCGTTGGCTTACAGCACGGGATATCTATCGGATAGGATGTTATAAAAAAAAACGTATTTTAGCAGAATAAACAAACAACAACGATAACCATGAATATACTAGGGGATAGATTGAGGAATGATACATTTGGGGGTATACTTAACCTCGGAACTAAATCTTGGTGGGCGCCTACGGCGGCTAATGCCATAAGTACCTTGCTTCAGATATTGATAATAGTGCCCATCGTATTGGCAATATTCGGATTCTCTATTGAGGAGCTTCTTTCTTTAAAAGATATGGCGCAAGATCCTGTGGCGATGCAAAGAAGAATGGAGTCTTTGGTCAATGACTTAAAGGATAGCTTTAGTGTTAGTTGGATATTGATGGGAGTACTAGCATTTCTGGTGATGATGGTGATTAGTTCTTGGGTGCAATATGTCGGTTTATTATCTGTGGATCATAGCATGACCAATGATCGGCAGGATGTAGGAGGTGTGCTCAGTAAATCGTTAAATAAAAATGTGATCAATATATTTCTTGTGTCGCTTATATTATTATTGCTATTTACTGGATTGATAATTGGCGTGTCAGTTTTAACTGGATTGGCGAGGTCAGCAGGTGTTGGTCTGGGTGTATTGCTAGGGTTAGCTTCTATGCTTTTTGTTGGCGCTTTTATGATGCGTACTATCATTGCTTTGCCATTGTTGATTTTTGAAAATTACTCTGTCATGGGAGCAATTAAAGAGAGTCTTAGAACCATTTCACTAAAAAAAGGATTGAAGTATCTCCTGTTTGGTATGCTTGTGATGATGGGATTAAGTGCTATTTCTTTAGCAATAAGTCTTATTGGCTCTCTGTTGGCGGTAATACCATTTCTTGGCGCGGTGATTAGTGTCGTGCTCAATGTTATGTATGGCGGATTTGTGATGGCGTTGACAAGCGCTATGATGTATGGTATCTATTACAAATATATCGGCTACAAGACTAGGGGAGACGATAGTTCCAATCTGGAGGAGCATTTGGTTTATGAAAATTAAGGATGGTTTTGGTTGTTGGCGAGAGAGATACTTAACTTGTGGCACTGAGGAAATGCCGGGGACGATTTATCACTGAGTTTTTTTTTGTTAAAACATTATATGGAACAACCTCAAAAAGGCCAGTACGGTAGTTCTAGGATAGGCTTATTGGATTGCCATAAACTATTGAGTTCAGTGAATGTCCATGGTAAATACAAAAATAATTTGTCCTTAGGTCTGACGTCATTAGCACTTACAAATGGCATAGGATTGCATCTTGATATATATGACATTGCCACAAAAACTTCCTCGACATCTAAGTTTGAAATAACGGCAGACGGTTCAGAGTATTTAGTAACTGAGAATGATACCGATCAAGACCTGGAAACAGGCAAAGCCAATGAAGTCATAAAAGATGCCAAAGGAAATGTACTGTTTAGATTTGTGACACGAGTTGACAAAAAGGGTAGTAGAGGTCGAATTTATGATGCCTCAGGACAAGTGATGGCAGACTCTGAGAAGATATTGATTGGCGCAGAAAGCGATGCGGAGGTGGTAAAAATTAATGACCAACTATACTTCCTATTTACAGTGTCAGACAAAGGAAGAATGTACATGCACAAAGTGAATATGAAGTTGAATAATGGCTTGGGGGGAATACCTATTTATAAAGGGAAACTAGAAATCAATCAGCCCATTGGCTCCCAAAAACATAAGTCCAGTTTAGCTTCCATGACAACGCCAAACGGCAAAACCACGAAATTATTTACTCGGTATTCGAAGGATAGAAACGGGGACTATGACATATTGAGCTACTTTGAAATAGACTTAAATCGAGCAAGTATTGGGAAATTAATTCAGGTTGGAAGATCATTTAAAACCACAGATGGATTTGCATGTCCTGAGATGAGCGTTTCGGAAGATGCTGGAGTAATAGCCCTAGGCAATAATGTAGATGTAAAAAGTGAAATCACAGTGTATAAGATGAATAAAAAAGGCTCCTTTGTTAAAACCTATAGCACTTCTATGGTAGGCAGAGTAGGCAGCTTGTCTTTTAACCAAAAAGCCAGCAAAATATACTACGTATCCTATCACAATGGGGATATGAAAGCCTCTGAATACCTTATTAATAAGAGGACTCATGTAGATATTTATAGCGCTGCTTATAATAATGTTGACGGAAATATTAGAAATTTTTCGGATAACAACATTTATTTAACTAACTTCACCCCAAACAAAATAAAAGTGTACAACGCCCAAAATATATCCTGGATAGGTGACTACACCGTCAGCAGTGGTAGTAGCCCATTAAAAGTGTCACTCCCATCCAATGATATCATGGCAGCCTTCCAAGGCGCAGGTAATACCAACCCAGATTTATACACCCGTACCGTAGGCAAGAAGAAATACGAAATCAATGACCAC
>JAJRRH010000131.1 GCA_024279715.1 Bacteroidota bacterium | reverse complement strand
GGGTTCCACGCATTGCCCTCTCACATAGCCACACACTTACATGTAATTCACTTCGTTCTTGCATGAAAAATGCGAGATAAAAAGGTGTCCCTTATATAATTCTTTCCAGACCGAAATTGAAGCTAGAAGAGAAGAAAATCGCCTGAAAAAGAAAAAAAGTCGGAAATATCTTGTCTGGTTAGTCGATGGAAATTGGTAGACTCGCCCCAATTTTACTTTACCATTACTCCTCTGAACAATTTTTCACTCCACTAGCCCTTCATAAACAACCTCTCCATAACAACTTCCACCGTACCACTACCCTCTTTGCAAAATCGCTCTGCTTGCTGTGCCATTGCAGTCCGTTTGAAGTCATTTGTTAGCAATTCGTTCAATTGACTATCGAACGAATTCTGATCCACAAAAGTAGTCCCTCCTTCTGCCTTCAACAATCCAATAGCCTCATTAAACTTATGATAATTAGGCCCAAACAATACTGGTTGACCCCACACAGCAGCTTCCAGAACATTATGAATTCCAACACCAAATCCTCCACCTATAATGGCGATATCCGAATACGCATAAATCGAAGACAACAAGCCGATACTATCAATAAATAACACACGGCAATTTGTCGGAATTTTTCCTTGCACTTTGCTATACAAACAAGTCGACAACGGACATCTTTTAATGAAATTATCCATTCTATCAGATTCAATGTTATGCGGAGCGATAATAAAAACCATATTTTCCATTAATGAGTCATTGGAAATAAACTTTAGTAGGAATTGCTCCTCTTTTTCCCACGAGCTCCCAATAATAACCACTTTTCTATTGGCAGAATACTGTTCAATATCTACAATCCGCTTTGCTTTATCTTTAATATCCATCACTCGATCAAATCGAGAATCCCCGGATACAGTAACCTCAGTTATCTGTATGGATTCAAGCAATTTTGCAGATGCTTCTTCTTGCACAAAAAGGTGCGTAAAGTATTTCAATCCTTTTCTAAAAAACCCTCCATACGATTTAAAAAAAACTTGTTCTTTCCTGAAAATACCAGACACTAAATAGAGGGGTATTTTCATATCATTAATCGACCTTAGGTAATTAAACCAGAATTCATACTTCACAAACAAAACCTTCTCAGGAGAGAGTGTTTTGACAAATTCATGGGCATTGGAATAAGTGTCCAAAGGCAAGTAGCATACATAATCTGCCAATTCATAGTTCTTACGAATCTCATATCCACTAGGCGAGAAAAAAGTCAATACAATGGCATAATTTGGATGCTGTTTTTTTATTTTTTCAATAATGGGCCTCCCCTGCTCAAACTCACCCAGTGAAGCCGCATGAATCCAAATGATCGGTTTCTTATTTTCGGAAATAAACTCTTTTAATTTCCCTTGCCAATTCTTCCTCCCATCAACCCATAACTTCGCTTTGGGATTAAACAAGGAGGCTATCTGAAGTACAAAACCATATAAAGCAACACTGATACTGTAAATAAATCTCATTCAGATAACAAATCCTAATTGTAAAAAACCCGGTCCGAAGCTACCTTATACAACAGTAATGACCAACTTGCTTTCAGTCCAAACAACATATCTAATCGTTGTGTATCATCCCGGCGTTGAAGGTCGAAATTAAAGTCTCGCCTGCTTTGAGTAAACCCTTGTATCATTTCTATACCGAACGTATAATTGATTCTTCTATTATTCGCATAATGCTGATATCCAACAAATTCTTGTATCATCAATCCGTTGGTTAATCGATCAAAACCTTTAAGATATTCCCCTTCCAGAATATTGACATCATTGAGCCTTGTTTCGAGTCTTATTTTATGTTGCAACAATCCCACACCTCCTTTAACCAATAATCCAGAATTGGGGTTAGGCCCAATGAAAGTGAGTGTTTTCGCTACTGTGGCAGACACTGTAAAACCCCGTTCCATCACGAGTAGATTAACGTAATTTCCATCATTATCTAGAATGAATCCCTCGTTTGTTCGAATGTCGGTAGCCACTTCTTCATGGACAGTATTTCCAAAAATAAAACTACTCTCTAAAGAAAAAGTCCAATTTTTGTCTGTTTTATAACCATAATTGACTCCTAAAGCGGTATTGTTTCCAAATCTATCCAGCATGTTGCCAGCTGGCATTTGATACCCAGCGTGAATAGTGATAATATGCATGCTGATAGTCGAGTCCTTAATACTCGCCTGACCAAAAAGCACATTCGCACCTACAACGAACACAATCAACGCAATAAGCAACTTCAAGCTAACCTTCATAAGACCAAGAATTATAAGAGTCAAAGCTACAAAAAAATAAGTAATGGCTCATGAATGAACTAAAAAGAACCCATGGATTATTTCACCTCCTAAATTTGTTGAAATATGTGAAATTTGTCCTTTCTCCACACTAGTATTATCCATATATTTGCATTCTTTTTATAAGAGAACGTATGAGGAAATTACAAATGGTAGATTTAGGCGCTCAGTATCAGAAAATTAAATCTGAGATTGATTATGCTATTTTAGACGTAGTATCGTCTTCCGCATTCATCAATGGCCCTGCTGTAAAATCTTTTAAATCCAACATGGAGAATTACATGCATGTAAACCATGCCATTCCCTGTGCCAACGGAACAGATGCGCTACAAATAGCATTGATGGCGTTGGACCTTAAACCTGGCGATGAAGTCATCACTGCCAACTTTACCTTTGCAGCTACTGTGGAAGTGATTGGGCTACTTAACCTTACGCCTATACTAGTAGATGTACGTAAGGAAGACTTCAATATAGACCCTTCAAAAATACGCTCAGCAATCACGCCAAACACCAAAGCTATCATACCTGTTCATCTATTTGGACAATGTGCTCCTATGGAAGAAATCATGGCTATAGCAAAAGAACACGACCTCTATGTCATCGAAGACAATGCGCAAGCGATAGGAGCTGAATATACTTTCTCAGATGGTACTGTAAAAAAAGCTGGGACAATTGGTCATATTGGAACCACCTCATTTTTCCCGTCAAAAAACTTGGGTTGCTTTGGCGATGGGGGGTGCATATTCACCAATGATGATGGCATCGGAAAAAAAATCAGCGCCATGGTCAATCACGGTATGTATAAAAGATACTACCATGATGAAATTGGTGTAAATTCAAGACTAGATTCCATTCAAGCGGCTGTACTGAACATTAAACTACCTAAACTTGATAAATACAACGCATCAAGATATGAAGCTGCGCAGTACTATAACAAAGGATTTGCAGGAATAAATGGCGTTATAACTCCAAGCTACAACGGATCAAGCACCCATGTACACCATCAATACACCTTGCAAGTAGATAAAAAACTTAGAGCTGGACTCGTAGAATTTCTTCATAGTCATGATGTACCAGCAATGATATATTACCCGGTAGCTCTTCATCAACAAAAGGCTTATCTATCCGATCGCTTCAACCATGAAGACTACCCTGTGACGAACGAATTATGCCAAACTGTACTGTCTTTACCAATACATACTGAACTTGACAAAGAACAACAAGATTATATTATCAATAAAGTAATAACTTACCTAGAACAATGAAAATAGCTGTAGTAGGAACGGGATATGTGGTATTAGTAACTGGAACATGTTTTGCTGAGACGGGGAATGATGTGATCTGTGTCGATATAGATGCAAACAAAGTCGAATCTATGAAAAATGGTATTATCCCAATTTTTGAACCACACTTAGATGTACTTTTTAATAGAAACATCAAAGCGGGGAGATTGGAATTCACCACTAATTTAAAGGCAGCAATAGATGTCTCGGACATCATCTTTTTGGCATTACCAACCCCTCCGGGGGAAGATGGCTCAGCTGATCTTTCTTATATTCTTGCTGTGGCTGAAGAATTGGGGCACATCATGACTGACTACAAAGTAATTATAGATAAAAGCACTGTTCCCGTGGGCACATCTGACAAGGTAAGGGCAGCTATTGAAAAGAATAGCACAGTGGATTTTGATGTGGTCTCCAATCCTGAATTCCTTAGAGAAGGATTTGCAGTAGATGACTTCATGAAACCTGACAGGGTGGTCATAGGTACCTCCTCTGACAAAGCAACAAAAATATTAGGGGATCTATACAAACCATTTGTACGTCAAGGAAATCCAATATTATTTATGGATGAAAGATCTGCTGAACTCACAAAGTATGCTGCCAATTCATTCTTGGCTACCAAGATTACTTTTATGAATGAAATTGCAAACTTCTGTGAAATAGTGGGTGCAGATGTAGATATGGTTCGTAAAGGCATGGGTACAGATACTAGGATTGGTAATCGATTTTTATTCCCAGGCATTGGATATGGTGGAAGCTGTTTTCCAAAAGATGTACAAGCACTGCAACTATCTGGAGAGCAAAATGCTTTTTCATTCAAGATTCTCGATGCTGTTTTAAAAACCAACATGCGCCAAAGAGTGATTTTAGTGGATAAAATAGAATCTCACTATGGCGCCAACAACATTGAAGGGAAAACATTTGCGGTATGGGGTTTAGCCTTCAAGCCGGATACAGATGACATCCGAGAGGCACCAGCACTATACATCATAGATTTACTACTCGATGCAGGAGCAAACATCAAAGCTTTTGACCCAGAAGCAATGAATAATGTTGAGAAAAAATATGGTGACAAGATTACCTACTGCAGCAACCAATATGAAGCATTGGAAGATGCTGACGCTCTTATCATCTGTACAGAATGGCAAGTATTCAGAACGCCAGATTTTGAGAAAATGGGGGAATTACTCAAAGAAAAAATCATCTTTGATGGAAGAAACCTATTTGAGCTTAATGAAATAGAATCTAAGAATTTTGACTACTACAGTATTGGCAGAAAAACTTTAACGCAAAAATAATCATGGACAAAAAGAAAGTATTAATCACGGGAGCAGCCGGTTTTTTAGGCTCTCATCTATGTGATAGATTCATCAAGGACGGATACAAGGTTATAGGCATGGATAACCTCATCACAGGAAATCTTGCAAACATTGAACATCTATTCTCTAATGAAGATTTTGAATTTTATCATCACGATGTATCAAACTATGTCTATGTTCCTGGTAACTTGGATTACATCCTTCATTTTGCGTCACCTGCTAGTCCCATTGATTATTTAAAAATACCAATTCAAACCCTCAAAGTAGGTTCATTAGGAACCCATAATCTACTTGGTTTAGCAAAAAACAAAGGTGCTAGAATGCTCATCGCTTCTACGTCTGAAGTATATGGAGACCCCTTAATACATCCGCAAGTTGAGGAATACTGGGGCAATGTAAATCCTGTAGGTCCAAGAGGAGTATATGATGAGGCAAAAAGATTTCAAGAAGCCATCACTATGGCATATCACCGCTATCATGGTGTAGAAACCCGCATCGTAAGAATATTCAATACCTATGGTCCAAGAATGAGACTTAATGACGGACGAGTGCTACCAGCTTTCATCGGTCAGGCACTAAGAGGAGAAGACCTTACCGTCTTTGGAGATGGCACTCAAACCCGATCTTTTTGCTATGTAGATGATTTGATAGAAGGCATTATGCGCTTGCTCATGAGCGACTATGCTGAACCTGTCAACATTGGCAACTCTGATGAATTGACCATAGGTGAATTCGCTGAAGAAATTATAAAACTCACAGGAACGGATCAGAAAGTAATCTATAAAGAATTACCAACCGATGACCCAACTAGAAGAAGACCGGATACTACTCTTGCAAAAAAGATTCTTGATTGGGAGCCAAAGGTAAGTCGAGAAGAAGGCCTTAAAATAACCTATGAATATTTCAAAGGGCTTAGTGAAGAAGAATTATATAAGAAAGATCATAACACATTTGAAAAATACATTGTGAAATAAATGACTTATTTTGCACACGATAGCGCAGTAATTGATGACAATTGCATCATTGGCAAAGGCACGAAAATATGGCACTTTAGTCATATCATGAGTAATTGCGTGATTGGAAAGAACTGTAATATTGGTCAAAACGTCGTCGTTTCTCCTAAAGTAGTTTTAGGAGACAATGTAAAAGTTCAAAATAATGTTTCAATATACACTGGGGTGACCTGTGAGGATGATGTTTTTCTTGGTCCTTCAGCGGTTTTTACCAACGTGATGAATCCCAGAAGCGCTGTCAATCGCAGAGGAGATTACCTCAAAACGATTGTAAAAAAAGGAGCAAGTATCGGTGCAAATGCCACGATAGTTTGCGGAAACTCCATCGGTGAATATGCTTTCATTGGTGCTGGTGCTGTGGTAATTTCTGAAATACCTCCATACGCATTGGTCGTAGGCAATCCATCAAAACAAATAGGGTGGATCAGTGAATATGGACACAAATTAGAGTTTGACAATAACAATGAGGCAACCTGTATAGAGTCAGGACAAAAATATTCACTAAAAAACAATCAAGTAATTCGCATATGAGTAACTCTATAAAATTTGCAATTGTAGGCTGTGGTCACATAGGTAAGCGTCATGCTGAAATGATCACTCGAAATAGCGAAGCTACACTTGTTGCAATGTGTGACATCAAGCCAAAAGACGAATTGGGAATTGATGAATTTGGAGTGCCTTTTTATCAGGATATTGAAAAAATGCTTGACGATCATGCAGATGTGGATGTGGTGTCAATATGCACCCCTAACGGACTACATAGCGATCAATCCATTATGGCTTTATCCAACAAGCACAATGTCTTATGTGAAAAACCTATGGGACTTACTAAGGCAGGATGTGAATCTGTGATTCATAAAGCGATGCAGGTAGGAAAGCAAGTCTTCTGTGTCATGCAAAATCGATACTCTCCCCCATCAGTTTGGCTAAAAGAAATGATGGAAAACAATAGACTGGGGGAAATATATATGGTACAAATAGATTGCTATTGGAATAGAGACCTTCGGTATTATAAAAAAGATGGATGGAAAGGAACTAACGCACTAGATGGTGGCACCCTGTTCACTCAATTTGCACACTTCATCGACTTAATGTACTGGCTGTTTGGTGATATAAAAAATATTGAAGGAAAATTCAATGATTTTTCCCATAAAGAGATGACGGAGTTCGAAGATTCAGGATTTGTTAATTTTGATTTTGTAAAAGGTGGTATGGGTACTTTAAATTACTCTACTGCAGTATGGGACAGAAATTTTGAATCGAGCCTTACTGTTATTGGAGAAAAAGGAACGGTAAAAGTAGGTGGTCAATACATGAATGAAGTTACATACTGTCATGTCGAAGATTATGAAATGCCAGAACTTCCAGAAGCAAACCCAGCGAATGATTACGGACATTACAAAGGCTCTGCTGCCAATCATGGATTCGTTATTGAAAACGTGGTGGACACATTAAAACAAAGAACAATAGCTACCACCAACGCCCTAGAAGGCATGAAGGTAGTAGAGATAATAGAAAGAATATACGAGGTTAAAAATAAACAATAATGATATACCAAGATTTAATCAATAAAGAAGCCAAATTGGCTGTAATAGGACTAGGCTATGTTGGACTACCAATCGCTCTAGAATTTGCAAGAGACGTAAAAGTAATAGGCTTTGACATCAGCAAAGAACGTGTAGAGATGATGAAAAACCACATCGACCCAAGCGAAGAGTTACCCAAAGAAGCCTTCGACGGTTGTGACATTGAATTCTCAGCGGATGTTGAAGATTTGACAGATGCTAACTTTTTCGTAGTAGCAGTACCTACACCGATTAATGAAAGTAAATTGCCAAACCTAGGTCCTGTTCTATCTGCCTCTAGAACTGTAGGGAAAGTGCTAAAGAAAGGGGACTATGTGATTTATGAATCTACTGTATATCCTGGATGTACAGAGGAAGATTGTATCCCTGTATTAGAAGAGATGTCTGGTCTTAAATTTGGCAAAGATTTTAAAGTTGGCTATTCCCCTGAAAGAATCAATCCAGGAGACAAGAAACACACTATTCGTACTATTCACAAAATAGTAGCAGGTTGTGATGAGGAATCATTGGAGGAAATAGCAAAAGTATATGAGCTAGTGGTAGATGCTGGTGTTCATCGTGCGGCGACAATTAAAGTTGCTGAAGCTGCTAAGATTATTGAGAATACGCAGAGAGATGTAAATATTGCTTTGATTAATGAACTTTCAATCATTTTTGGCAAAATGGGAATCAACACCTATGATGTACTAGAAGCGGCTGGAACGAAATGGAACTTCTTAAAATTCCAACCAGGACTAGTAGGTGGACATTGTATCGGAGTAGACCCTTACTACCTAACTCATAAAGCCAAACAACTTGGCTACCATGCTAAGATCATCAACTCTGGTCGATATGTGAATGACAGTATGGGATTCTATGTAGGAAAACAAACCATCAAAAAAATGATTGCCAATGGAACACACAGCCCAGAAGCAAAAGTATTGGTAATGGGAGCCACTTTCAAAGAGAACGTAAGTGATATTCGTAATTCCAAAGTTGTAGACGTAGTGAATGAATTGGAATCATTTGGTGTGCAAGTGGATGTAGTAGATCCTCACGCTAATTCTGACCAAGTCTATCACGAATATGGTTTCAAACTTGCTGAAAAAGTTGGTGATGGATATGCTGCTGTTATCGTTGCTGTCAATCATGAAGAGTATGCGAACTTGAATGAAGATTATTTCAAATCAATAATGGTGGACAAAGCCGTTTTTGTAGATCTAAAAGGTATCTTTAGAGACAAAATTAAAGACCTGCAATACTGGAGTTTGTAATATTGGGAGGAAGTGATAATTTGATTTTTTTACCCCAAATTATTCGAATATTTTTATTTCGTTAAAAAAAGCATTATCTTCATACACACATGAGTGATAGCAACAAAATATTAATCACAGGAGGAGCAGGATTTATCGGTTCACACCTCGTACGATTGATGGTTGATAAATATCCGAATTATCACATTTACAATTTGGATGCTTTGACTTATGCTGGCAATCTTGAGAACCTCAAAGCGGTAGAAAATAAAGATAACTACACCTTTCTGCATGGTGATATTTGCGACAAAAATTATCTTGAGGAAATATTCTCAAAGTATCAGTTTGATGGCGTAATACATTTGGCTGCAGAGTCACATGTAGATCGTTCGATAGAGGATCCTGATGCTTTTGCTATCACCAACGTAATAGGTACGCTAAATCTTTTAAATGCCTGCAAAAAGCATTGGCTAGACTTAAAGGACAAGCGTTTTTATAATGTCTCTACGGATGAAGTATACGGATCACTTGGTGACACAGGCCTTTTCAGTGAAGACACTAGCTACGATCCTAGAAGCCCATATTCTGCTTCAAAAGCTAGTGCCGATCATTTTGTAAGAGCCTATTTTCATACGTACAACTTACCGATTGTTATTTCAAATTGCTCAAATAATTACGGGCCGGAACAGTTTCCTGAAAAGCTCATCCCGTTGATGATCAACAACATTAAAAAGAAAATAGAATTACCAGTATATGGTGAAGGCACCAACGTACGTGACTGGCTATGGGTGACGGATCATGCCCAAGCCATTGACCTGATTTATCACCAGGGCAAAACAGGTGAAACATATAACATTGGTGGCAATAATGAATGGACCAATATCGATTTGGTAAAAAAACTATGTGCCATAATGGATCAAAAGCTCAATCGTGAGGAAGGTGAGTCTGAAAAACTCATACGGTTTGTAAAAGACAGAGCAGGACACGACAAGCGGTATGCAATCGATGCATCAAAGATAAAAAACGAATTGGGCTGGGAACCGTCCATAGCTTTTGATGAAGGATTTGAAAAAACTGTGGACTGGTATTTGCATAATGAAAAATGGATGGAAAAAATAATTTCCGGTGCATATAAAGCGTATTACACCAAGCAATACAAGAACCGATAGTGGGATTGATAAAGAACATATTTGGAAAAAAGGATAAGCTAAAAGAGTCTGTCGATCTTTCAGTTTTACGCTGTGATGTACACTCTCATCTCATACCAGGCATTGATGATGGTTCAAAGACCATGGATGAAACGATTGGCATCTTGCAAGAGTTCAAAAAACTTGGTTACAAAAAGGTGATTACTACTCCACACACCATGAGTGATTATTACCGCAATACCACTGACATTATCCTTAGTGGGAGAGACAAGGTAAGAGAAGAATTGATGCTAAGAGGAATTGATCTAGAATTTGATGCTGCCTCTGAGTACTATCTCGACGAACAATTTGAAGAACGAATTGCGAAAAAAGATATACTTACTTTTGGAGATAATTATGTTTTATTTGAATTGTCTTTTCTTGCAGAACCCATGGCGTTAAATCGAGTGATATTTGAATTGCAGTCGGCAGGTTATAAACCTGTATTAGCTCATCCAGAGCGCTATCCTTATTTTTACCCTGACTTTGAGAAATATCATAGTTTTTTAGACAAAGGAGTAATACTACAACTCAATATAAACTCATTGTCAGGTGGGTATTCTCCAGCAAGCAAGAAGATAGCCCAACGAATGATAGCGGAGAACATGATTCAGTTTCTAGGCTCTGATTGCCATCATATGGGGCATGTGAATGCTATAAAAATAGAATCGTCAAAGATGATTGCCTTGAAGGAGTTGATCGATTCAGGGAGGTTGCTAAATGATAGACTGTAATAAAGAATTTAGTTCTCGTTAGGACATTATAGAACGTTTGAAGATTGGAATTTCAAATTCCCAAAACAATCTGAACCTTCATTACCTCGTAGAAAGAAGCATGCCAGACGGCTTAACTCACATTAATTTGGAATATTGGCAGGGTGGTGGTATTGTTACGGACTCATGAGCCCATTCACTATTGTATCTTACCGTTATAAAAATCAAATACAACACAAAGATGACTCAACCCATCAAAACTTTATCCGTTCCAAAGCCTCCGTATCCAAAATAGTTATATTACTCGCTTTCACCTTAATTATATCATCCTCCTTAAACTCAGCCAAAACACGAATTACAGATTCGGTAGAGGTGCCAGCCATACTAGCTAATCCATCTCTAGGAATAGATATGGAGAAGTTCTCACCAGATTCGTCTTTGTACTTTTGTTGCAAATTCAATAAACCATCCGCTACTCTTTTGCGCACCGTGTTATATGCGAGATTGATTAATTCATTCTCTTTTTCTATCACACTACCCGACAGCATTTTAATAAACACCTGCGACACCTCCTTGTTGTTGTATAACAAGTCCGTAAATTCATCTTTATGAATTCGATATACTACAGAATCCTCCATTGCTACCGCCGTATCCGATTGTTCGATCTCTTTTAGCAGCGGAATGAATCCAAAAAACTCACCAGGCTTATAAAGTCCTGTCGTAAATTCTTTGGCGTCTTCATTCAACTTATATGTTCGTACTTTACCTTTTTCTAAAAAGAACATGCCCCCGGCAAAGTCACCCTCGTGATATAGTATTTCTTTTCTTTTGTAATGCATTCCACTTTTATTCTCTGAAAGCGCTTTTAATTCCGTAATTCCCTTAGCGTGGTGTATAAATCGATTGACCCCTTCGATGTTATTTTCATATTCCTGTTTAAGGTTTTCAGAACGTCTCAAACGCATCTCCACTGCATTGAGTAAGTCCATTTCATCATACGGCTTGGTAAGGTAGTCATCCGCCCCCATGTTCATCCCTTTACGCCAGTCGCTCCGCTCAATTTTTGCGGTTAAAAAAATGAATGGAATATTCCTGGTTTTCTGATTCTTACTCAACATATAGAGGGTCTCATACCCGTCCATTTCAGGCATCATTATATCACATACAATCAGGTTTGGTGGACTTTTAATAGCTTTTATCACTCCCTGCTTTCCGTTGATAGCAGTCATCACGTCATAGCCTGCTAACTCCAGTATCTCAGCTGTATTTTCACGCATTTCGAGGTTGTCTTCGATCAATAAAATAACATTATTCATAGCTTTATTTTTTTTGGAAATTTTATTATAAATTTAGTTCCTACACCCTCTTTGCTTGCAAATTCAATTTCGCCCTGCATGAGATCCACGTACTTTTTTACGATATTCAACCCAAGCCCTGTTCCCTGAATATTAACCGCATTGTTTGCCCTAAAAAAACGTTCAAATAAATGCACTTGTTCCTTTTCAGGTATCCCCATACCTTCGTCTTGTATGGTGATAAAAAAATTATCTCCACTTATTTCTGTCACTACACTTATTTTGTAATTCTCCTCTGAATATTTAATCGCATTTGAGAGAAGGTTAAGGAGGATATTATTAGTCAATTGCCGATCTAGTGTCACTATCGACTCCGCACCTTTATGTACGAATTGAACTTCTTGTCCATCTTTCAAAAGACCTTTCACACTTTCAATCGTTTCATTAAACTCTTTTTCAATGTCGAATTCAGAAGGCACACATCCAATCTTGCCAGATTCTAATCGATCAAAAGAAAGGAAATCATCTAGAATGCGAATAAGATTTTCCACAGAGGATTTTATTCTTTTTACATGCTTTTCTCTTTTGGGCTGATCCTCTTCTTTTTGATACTTTGATGTCAACGTTGCGGAAGAGAGTATCGTACCTAGAGGTGTTCTAAACTCATGTGAAGCCATAGAAACAAATCGAGATTTCAAATGATTGAGCTCACGCTCCTTGAGGAGATTTTTTCTCATTTCATTCTCCGCTTTCTTTTGATAGGCAATATTTTTTTCTATCACTAGTATTTGCTTTATCTCCCCAGCAGAATTAGGGAGGGGTACCGCATCCAACACATAATGATTGTTGTTCAAAGCTATTTCAAAACTACAGGATACACCTTTGAATACTTTCATCAACTGATCTTTAACTTTATCTGAGATTTCAACTGGCAATCGATCGATGTAGTTCGACCCGATCAATTTTTCACTGGTAATTCCTATCTTGAATAGTTCTCTCCCTTCCACGAAAACATAGTTTAATTTTTCATCAAAAACATTAATAGTGCCGTCGGGAAAATTTCGCGCGATCGCATTATACAATTTCTGAGAGGTCATCAACTCATCCGTTCGCTCTTCTACTTTTCTCTCCAACTCTTCATTCAGAGTACTTATTTTTCGTTCGGCTTCACGTCTTTCGGTAATATCCGTAATTAGACCAATGGCGTAGGTTTTTCCATCTTTCTGGAAGTGATTCAGACTTATTTCTATCGGAAAACGTGAATTATCTTTTCTCTCACCAAACAAGTTTCTTGATTCGCTCATGTTACGCACAGAGGGCTTTACAAAGTATGAATCTACATGTTTACTATGTTTAGGCCGTAGTTCTTTTGGGACTAATAATCCAATAGTTTCGCCCATCAATTCTTCTATGGTATATCCAAACATGAGTTCCACACGCTTATTTGCAAGTATTATTACTCCTCTATCATTCACGACAATCATCCCCTCTCCCACTGCATCAAACAGGGGTTGATAAAAACTATCTGGTAATATTTGGTTTATTTTTTTCAAAAAAAATTGTATGTTTTATTTGGTATACAAACGTACAATGAGATTTGTAACAAAATGCAAAATTTAGTCTCAAATACATGAGAATGTATGACGAATATCAGTTTTATACATGATAATGGTCAATCTGTTTTAAATAAAAACAACAGATTTTTGTTAGTTACAATCATCTCATACAAAGCTAAAGATATCAATAGATTTGCAAAAGCAAAACAAAAAAAACAGTAATAAATCTCAACGAGAGAGAAATCGCATTATAAAAAACAGAATGCGACATAAACTGGCACCTTCTAAAGGTTCAGGTTTTAGTCAAATTTTAGTACCTACAGATTTCTCTTTAGAAGCAAAACAAGCAGCTGACTATGCTGCGTCTCTAGCGGACACGTTTGATTCTGAGGTGATTTTATATCATGTATATCAATTCTTACAATCGGGCACTTCTGTGATGATTAATATAGATGACTTGATTTTAGAGACTGCACAGAAAGGGATTAAAACTGAACTTCAAAGGATAAAAAAAAATCATCCTCGAATACGAATACGAGGGATCTATGAGGAGGGATTTCTCCCAGATGGCATCAAAAAAACCATACAAGATGAAAATGTCGATCTTCTTGTTATGGGAACAAAAGGTGCTCAAGGATTTACTCGTAAATTTCTTGGTAGCAACACATCCCATATACTAAGTCAAATATCTATTCCGCTTCTTGTAGTCCCCAAAAACTGTACGCCCGAACTTCCGAAAAATATCGTGCTAGCGACAGATTTACTACATAGCTCCAAAAGAAGCACTTATGAACCTTTACGTGTTTTTTCAGACCGATCTAATACCCATTTGAACATCATCCATATTATAGAGAATGAGGCACCATTGAACGAGCAAAAATCATTACCTTTATTGCCAGAACTAGAGAATCTTATTTCACATAACAAAACGAACATTACACAAGTGAGGAGCAATAACATTGAAGAAGGTATTTTTGACTATCTAGCAAGTCATCCAGTGGACTTACTGACGGTTGTAAGACGTGAAATGGGGGTACTTCAACGGTTATTGCACAAAAGCATTAGCGCTGCCATTGTAAAAAATGCATCCACTCCAGTACTTGTACTTTGCAAATAAGTTATGAAATGCTTTCATTGTGGTGACGAATGCAAAACGGAAATCATTTCGTTTCAAGAAAAGAGCTTTTGCTGTATAGGCTGTAAAACAGTGTATGAGATTCTTCACGACAATAAGCTAGACACATACTACTCTTTAGAAGATAATCCTGGCTATAAAATTGGTAAAATTCAGAGAAAAGACCAATATGATTTTTTGGATAACGAAGAAATAAAACAACGATACTTACTCTTTGATGATGGAAATATCAGTAAAATATCTTTCTCTATACCACAGATACATTGCAGTTCCTGTATATGGCTATTAGAAAATCTCAATAGATTATCGAATGGCGTCATCCTCAGTGTCGTCAATTTTCCGAAAAGAAGAGCCGACATAACTTTTGACAACACAATACTCACCCTTCGAGAAGTGGCCGAATTACTTTCGACGATTGGGTATGATCCCGATTTATCCGCTAGTGAAAAGACAGAGTCTGCAAAGGTAAAAGATAGGACGCTTACGTATAAAATAGGAGTGGCTGGCTTTTGCTTTGGCAATATCATGTTACTATCGTTTCCCGAGTACTTCGGGATGGATGAGAATTTTTCAGGATTCAAAAAATTCTTTGGATATGCATCTCTAGTCCTTTCTCTTCCAATATTTTTTTATTCCGGATCCGATTATATCAAAAGTGCCTTCAAAGGAATACAACAACGATTTATCAATATAGACATCCCCATTGCCCTAGGAATGTTCACTTTGTTTTTTCGAAGTATTTACGAAGTACTAACCAGCACAGGTGCCGGATATTTTGACTCCCTATCGGGGCTGGTGTTTTTCTTATTGCTTGGCAAATGGTTTCAGCAAAAAACGTATGATGCCCTATCATTTGATCGAGACTACAAGTCTTACTTCCCCATAGCAGTGAACAAAATTGTAGAGGATGAGCGTATTCCCACCAATCTTGACTCCCTCGAAATTGGGGATCAGATAGAATTGAGAAATCAAGAACTTATTCCTTCAGACAGTATTCTAATGGATGGCAAAGCGTTTATTGACTATAGTTTTATCACAGGAGAATCTGAACCAATAAGAAAGCAATTGGGGGACAAACTATACGCTGGTGGAAGACAGATGGGTGCTAAGATTAAGATAGAGCTTATTAAGGAAGTAAACAATAGTTATCTCACGCAATTATGGAATCAAGAGGTTTTTCAAAAGGATGATCACATACAAGACCTCAATAGTATTGTGAATAGAATAAGCAAACACTTCACTTTAGTAATTCTATTAATCACAGCTCTTACAGGCATATACTGGTGGATGATAGATCCAACGATGATATGGACGTCTGTCACTGCTGTTCTGATTGTTGCATGTCCGTGTGCCCTTGCCCTGGCAGTACCGTTCACTTTTGGAAACATGACTCGAGTGATGGGTCGCATGGGATTGTATCTCAAAAATGTAAAAGTCATAGAGAATATGGCTGAAATTACAGATGTAGTATTGGATAAAACTGGCACCATTACCAATAGTGACACCATGCAACTAACATATCACGGCAAGGAGCTGACGGAAACACAAAAAGACCATTTACACTCCCTCGCAAGTAATTCTACGCATCCTCTAAGCATAGCTATTTGTCATTATTTAAACAGAACTGCTAACGAAAAGATTGATAAGTTTAATGAAGAAGCTGGATTAGGAATATCTGGATTAATCCAAAAGAAAAAATATATTTTAGGCTCATTGTATTTTATACAAAAATCCACTACCCACAAACCAAATAGCGAACCCGAAGGCTCGGTAGTACATGCCTCGGTAGATGATTATTACTTAGGTTACTTTCATTTACAACAACAATACAGACCTGGATTATTGAAGGTAATAAAGGGATTAAAAAGAAGTCACAAAATCCATCTGATTAGTGGAGACAATGACAGTCAAAAAATGTTGCTTAAAGAAGAGTTTGGCATGGAAAATTTACATTTCAATCAATCGCCCATGGATAAACTATCCTATATTCATAAAATGCAAAAAGCAGGCAAAACAGTACTGATGCTAGGCGATGGACTTAACGATGCTGGGGCATTAAAGCAAAGCAATGTTGGTATAGCCGTTTCGGACAACATCCATCAATTTTCACCCTCCTGTGATGCCATTTTGGATGCAAAACAATTTGAACGAATGTCGGACTTTATCGCCCTATCCAAGAAGAGTATTCAAATTATACATGTCAGTTTTGTTATCTCATTTTTGTACAACTTAATCGGTATTGGATTTGCTGTAACAGGGAGATTGTCTCCTGTAATAGCAGCCATACTGATGCCAGTAAGCTCTATATCCGTAGTGGCTTTCACTACATTTTTCACCAATCTTCTCTATCGAAAGAAAGTAAAATAACTGACGTGTATCATGTTTTTTACTGACACGTGTCTTTTACCATAAATTCGATTATTTTCACTTTTGCGACATGGGTATAATCTATCTTTTGATTGTGATTTCTGTTTGTATGGCTCTATTGTTTTTAGGGGCATTTATATGGGCAGTAAAGACTGGTCAATTTGATGATAGTTATTCCCCAGCCGTACGAATGTTAATGGATGACACGCCGTCAACAGTAGAGGAAAAGCCAACAGTTGGTGACAAAAATATAAAAGAGTAAAATAAGAACAATGGAAAAGTTTTATTACGACAATGCTATAGTTAGAAAATTTGCCTTAGCAACAATTATGTGGGGAATTACTGGAATGCTTGTTGGGCTATGGGCGGCAAGTGAATTGGTATGGCCTGGGGTCAACCTAACCTCATGGTTGAGTTTTGGTAGAATCAGACCACTACATACCAACGCAGTGATTTTTGCCTTTGTAGGAAATGGTATATTTACGGGGGTCTATTATTCCCTTCAGAGGTTACTTAAAACCAGAATGTTTAATGACACTTTGAGTAATATCAACTTCTGGGGCTGGCAATTAATCATCTTGGCTGCCGTAATCACTTTGCCTCTTGGATTAACAACGAGTAAAGAGTATGCTGAATTAGAATGGCCAATTGACATTGCCATCACACTGATTTGGGTGGTTTTTGGCTGGAACATGATTGGTACAATCATCAAAAGGCGGACACAGCATATGTATGTTGCAATATGGTTTTACATTGCCACTTTTGTAACAGTAGCAGTATTGCATATTTTTAATTCTGTTGAGATTCCTGTTTATTTCATGAAAAGTTACCCTTGGTACGCTGGGGTTCAAGATGCTCTGGTACAATGGTGGTACGGTCATAATGCGGTGGCATTTTTCTTGACCACGCCATATCTTGGTCTGATGTACTATTTTGTTCCCAAAGCAGCCAATAGACCGGTATATTCGTATCGACTATCTATTATACATTTCTGGGCTTTAATCTTTTTATACATTTGGGCAGGACCGCATCACCTCCTTTATACTGCTCTTCCAGACTGGGCGCAATCGTTAGGTGTTGCCTTTTCTGTGATGCTTATTGCACCATCTTGGGGTGGTATGTTGAATGGATTACTTACCCTACGTGGCGCATGGGATAGAGTGCGAGATGGCGTAGTACTTAAATTTATGGTGGTCGCTATTACCGCTTATGGTATGTCCACCTTTGAAGGTCCATTACTATCTTTAAAATCTGTCAACGTACTTGCTCACTTTACCGATTGGATTATTGCACATGTCCACATTGGTGGATTGGGGTGGAATGGTATGTTGACCTTCGGTATGCTATACTGGTTAATACCTCGTATGTGGCAAACGGAGCTTCATTCTAAAAAAATGGCAAATCAACATTTCTGGATTGCTACACTCGGTATTTTATTATATACCATTCCAATTTACTGGGCAGGTTTTGTTCAGGGACTTATGTGGCAACAGTTCAATCCAGATGGCACATTAGTGAACAAGGATTTCTTAGAAACAGTGACCAAATTGGCGCCATTTTACTTGATGAGAGTAATCGGTGGAACACTCTATATTACTGGCGCTACCATGATGGCAGTAAATCTTTACAAGACCATGTCGAAAGGAGTATTTCTTGCTAATGAAGAAGCGGAAGCTGCTCCAAGAGTGAAAAATTATACTGATCCTGCTAGTGAGCACTGGCACAGGGGGGTAGAAAGAAAGCCAGGTAAATTCGTGGTATTGACGCTTATTGTAATTCTAATTGGAGGAGCAATAGAGATAATACCAACTATATTGATCTCGTCTAACATTCCTACTATCTCACAAGTCAAACCATATACACCATTGGAATTAGAGGGGAGAGATATTTATATCCGAGAGGGGTGCAACAATTGTCACTCCCAAATGGTACGTCCACTTAGATTTGAGACCGCTAGATATGGAGAGTACTCTAAAGCTGGTGAATTTGTCTATGACCATCCATTCTTATGGGGCTCAAAAAGAACTGGTCCTGATTTACATCGAGAAGGAAAAGGCAATAAACAGAATAGATCAGATTCTTGGCACTATTCGCACATGCTTGATCCACAAGAAATATCTCCGGGATCTATTATGCCTTCCTATGAATGGATAATTGATGACGACCTTAACACTTCACATACTAAAGATAAAATTTCGGCAATGAGAAGTATAGGAGTGCCTTATCCTGAAGGTTATGAAGATAAAGTCTTTGACGAAATGGGGATTCAATCTGCAGGTATAGCAGAGAGAATACTGGAGAAACTTAAAGACGAAGGTTACGACCAAAGTGACATTGAGGCTCTTCAGAACAAAGAGATTGTAGCTTTAATAGCGTATTTACAACGACTCGGTTCAGACATACATAATGACCCCAATGAAGATAAATAATTTAATCCAAAAGATATGTTAAAATATATAAAACACCATATGACCTCTATTGACGGAATAGAAATATATCCTGTAATTTCTTTGGTGATTTTCTTCGCTTTTTTTATAGGACTTATTTATTGGGTATTCACAACAAATAAAGCAACAATTAAAGAAGTTAGTCAGTATCCTTTGGAGGATTAAATAAAGAATTAAACAATAGTAACATGAATATACAGACCGCTTTTTGGCTATTAATAACGATTACTGGATTAGAATTACTAGCATTATATGCTTTAGCTACTACTATCAAATCCACTTTGAAGAGTGATTTTTTCAAGAAAAAAATCGAAACTGTCAACCAACGTGAGAGTAAAAAATCTTCAAACACTGGGCAGATCACCAATGTGATATTATTATTAATCATCAGTCTCTTACCAACTGTGGGATGGGCTGCTGAAGTATCAGACGCCCCTGTCTCTGAATCTTTCATTCCTATCACCAAGAGTTTGCTATATACTCTTTTAGCTATTGATTTAGTCTTGATTTTTGTTCTTTATTACCTTAAGAATCTATTAACATCTCTCTTGAACTATGACAAATCAGAAGAAGAGCTAGTGGAGTTAAAAGATGCAGGAAGTGCACAATTCATGCATGTCTTGACAGACGCTGTACCTCTTGATCAAGAGCATACTATTGAGATGGATCATGAATACGATGGTATTCGTGAACTTGACAATAATCTACCGCCATGGTGGGTGTACATGTTCTACATGACTATCATCTTTGCTGTCATCTACACAGTTAGATACCATGTGACCAAAACTGGGGACTTACAGATTGCAGAATACACGAAAGTTATAGAAGAAGAAAATGCTAAGGTGGCAGCTTATCTAAAAAGCCAAGCCATGGATGTGGATGAGACAAATGTTGTACAATTGACTGAAACTTCTTCGATAAGTTCAGGGAAAAGTACATTTGACCAATTCTGTATTGCATGTCATTTAGAAGGTGGTGCAGGAAAGATAGGTCCGAACCTTACGGACGATTACTGGATTCATGGAGGAGGCATAAAAGATATTTTCAAAACGATTAAAAATGGTGCAAATAGAGGAATGAAGAGTTGGAAAGATGAATTGAATCCTATTCAGATGCAAGAAGTTGCCTCATACATCATGTCTTTAAAATATATAAGTGAAGCGGAAGGCGGTTTCAAACCTGAAGGTGACAAATATGTAGCAAGTGATAATTCTGCAACAGAAGGAACATCAGGAGCTGAAGAAGAAACACCTACCATTGAAGAGGAAGAAAGTAATGATATTACTGCAAATACTGGTGACAGAACAGGCAAAGAAGTATTCGACCAACTATGTGTCGCATGCCACAAACCAAATGGTGGAGGACTTGTGGGACCAAACCTTACCGATGAATTTTGGAAAAATGGGGGCAGCAGAGATGCTATTATTAAAAATGTAACGAATGGCATTGATGGCACTGCAATGCAATCATTCTCTTCTC
>JAJRRH010000130.1 GCA_024279715.1 Bacteroidota bacterium | reverse complement strand
CTGGGCCATTAAAAAACAGGATGATCCTTTCTCAACGATCACTAAGAAACGGATTTCAGCAACGAGACAAAAAGAATGTAGGCATTCATGAGTTCATACACCTTTTGGATATGACCGATGGACAAACCGATGGCATTCCTCAAGTCATCATGCAGCAACCTATCATAATACCTTGGATAAAACTGATGCAAAAAGAGATAAAAAAAATACAAGACGGAGATTCAACCATTAGAGATTATGGCGCTACTAATGAGGCTGAATTTTTTAGTGTCGTAAGCGAGTACTTTTTTGGTCAACCACGACAATTGAAAAAAAAACATCCCGAGCTTTACAGAATCTTGAATAAACTTTATGGCGGCAGTCATTAAGAGGATGTATTTTAGATGAGATTAACGAATTGCAAATAACAAATCAACTTTTGCACCCTATGAATTGGAGAATAACGACCATGTTGATTCCCGTTTTATTGTACTTTGCTGGTACATTTTCAGAAAACGGATATTATTTTGAAGTTATTTTAAAGAAATAAAAAAAGCAAAACCTTTACGACTTTCCCCATTTCTGGCTAGTATAACATCAATAGATTGAGGATTTCCCTAACCCTTCAGGATGACTTAATTGTAGATGACAATGGGATGGAGAGTAGCCATAGGCCATTTCATAGTGCAGGAGAAAAGAGAAGGTGTCGAAGTTTTTTTTCGATATATTATAATTCCGAATATTGATATAACCCGAAAAAATCACCAATTTTTCAGCGAAAAAGTAACACCTGCAAATTGGAGTTTGTCGAAATATCCTTACAACAAACTCCGTTTTTGCATGAATAAAGCGGGATAATGGGATATGACAAAATAATATTTCAATTCATTTTGTTTTCCTATCCATCTATTCCGGTTCTTGGAAACAACTTTGCTTCACCAACAAATAGGATATCTCCGATGTCCAAAATATCCAAAGGAATGACTAAATTTACACCATGAATATCGTTACCATTACCGTCAATCCAGCACTGGATAAAAACACTAAAATCACACACCTCGCACCAGAGATAAAACTCAAGTGTGACAAACCTACTTATGAAGCTGGTGGTGGTGGCATCAATGTATCACGAGTTATTCAACGAATGGGCGGAAGCTCGTTGGCTATATTTCAATCTGGCGGTTCGAATGGACAACTTATTGAAAAGCTACTCCGAAAGGAGAATATTAATTGTTATCCGATACATACAGAGAGATGGACTCGTGAGAACCTCATCGTTACGGAACAAAACAACGAACATCAATATCGTTTTGGAATGCCCGGCCCACAGTTATCAGAGCCGGAATGGATGGAATTTATCGAAGTCTTGAATACGCTAGACCCAAAGCCTGATATTATTGTTGCTAGTGGAAGTATCCCTCCTGGCGTACCCCATGACTTTTTTGTACAGATTGCAAAAGTTGCAAATCGGCTGAATGCCAAATTAGTTTTGGATACTTCTGGGCAGGCATTGGCGGAAACTATCAAACACGAGAAGGTATTTCTTCTTAAACCCAACGTAAAAGAACTCTGTGATATCACTGGCCATGAAGATTTAGCGACATGTGACCCTGAAAGCATGGCGTTACAATTGGTGCAAGAAGGACGTGCTGAAATGGTGGTGATTTCACTCGGACCGAATGGTGCGTTTATGGCTACCAAAGAGGGTTTAATAAAAGTGACCCCTCCAACCATTAAGGTAAAAAGTCCAGTGGGTGCTGGAGATAGCATGGTGGCTGGACTTATTCTTGCTTATGCGCGTGGGGCTTCTCCTACGGAAATATTGAACTATGGAGTTGCTTGCGGTACGGCTACGGCGATGACGGATGGCACGGAACTCTGTCGGAAGGAAGATGTGGATACGTTGTATGGCAGCATGAAGGGGTGAGTATGATTTACTGAATGCTCCTCCGACTTCCGTATCTCTAACTTAGGGAGTACGTCATCCGATGAATGAAAAAACTTCCCCCAATCCTCCTTCCTCCTCCCCGCACCCTTGCATCCCAAAAGGGAACCTATGCTCAAGCCAAATTCTCAAAATCAACAAAAATCACATCCGTAGCATAAGAGCTACAAGTCAACCCACCGTGCGTATGCACCCCTTCGAGGGGGGGCGTGAAGGCTTGACAACCCACCAATCCTTGCAGTACACTCAAGGTATTGCCGGGACTCCAATAAGAATCCTTGCGCCTCTTCATACCTCCCTGAATACTCACTTCTCAACCCCAATGCGCTCCACATAAACCACTCCATCTGCAATAAAAACACTCCCGCAGCCACACCCGACATATCCAATATATATTCATTCCCTCGCACTGCCAATTCTTGCCATATCCTCCCTTCTCCATGTTATATCTAAAAACTAAATTTGGATAGGAATAACATTATTAACACAGTAATTTTGACAAAAAAACAACATGAAATATCCGCCATTCAGTTTCCAATTCTCTCCAAATATACCATCCTTACTGCTTCAATTAAAATGCACCCTGGCGGTATCCACTTACCAAGCTGGTAAACTTATTTTTATCTCCGCCCAAGAAGATAATCGGTTGATTCAACTTCCTCGTAATTTTGAACGTGTAATGGGAATAGCTGAAGATGTCAAAACGGATAAATTAGCGCTCGCATGCAAAGACAAAGTCATCGTATTTGCCAATTCGAAATCTCTTGCAGATCACTACCCTAAATCACCGCACAAATATGATGCGCTCTACATGCCGAGGATGACATATCACACTGGTGAAATGGACATCCACGATCTGAAATTTGGCAAGGATCAAAAGATTTACGCAGTAAACACTCTCTTTTCGTGTATTGTTCAATTAGACTCCGACTATAACTTCACGCCATATTGGAGACCCTCATTTATTGACAAAATTGTTTCTGAAGATCGCTGCCACCTTAATGGAATGGCAATGTTAAACGGTAAACCGAAATTTGCCACCGCTTTCAACCAAGGAAATAGTCGTCAAAGTTGGCGGACAAACATCACCAAAACAGGTGTTGTAATCGACATCGAAAGCAATGAGATAATTTGCGATAATCTAGCAATGCCACACTCCCCCAAGATATTT
>JAJRRH010000129.1 GCA_024279715.1 Bacteroidota bacterium | reverse complement strand
TATAGCAGCGCCTTTGGCAAATGATCCCAAAAATGACCCCATATTTTCATGCCCTTTAGTAACACCCTCAATTCCTGAATATATTATACCTCCAATTATCATCGCAAATACTATCGGAAACTCCCCATCCGGATCCACATATTTCAACGGATTATTAAGCACATAACTATACCGATTATAACTCCTAGAACTATAAGGATTCTGAATACAATTATCCACTTGGAGCATACGACCGAGCACTGGATCATACGCACGACCATTTACTTCGACTCCGCTCTGCACAGGCATATTAATCAACCCAAACTCAGGAAGCATCTTACTACGACTCCGCTCTGCACAGGCATGCCCTGTATAGCCTCTATTAAACCACGCCCAATCACTAGAAGCTATCTCCCCAACCCAATCCGCAATATTGTCATTATCTTGGTCGCCATCAATGTTTAAGCCGTTGTTGAGATATGCCCAGGTGTTGGCAACCTCACCATGAAGATATATTATTCGTAAACGTTTTGAAGGATTCCGAGTTTTTGGAATTTTTATTTCACGGTAATATGCTATGCGTAAACAACCCATTGGGTGGTAAATGTAGTAATTTTCTTTCAATTGTTCTATTGTTTTATTTAGATTGTGGGTTGAAGGGCAAACTTTTCTTATGGATTGATTTTGTGATTAGAGATACTAATGCGCAGAGGGTTTATTTGTAGGGGTTATGGACAAGTTAACCCGAAAAATGCATCTATTTTTCAGCGATTAAGTAACACTTGTAAATTTGGGGTTTTTCAATAAAATGGAAATATTGAAATGAAAGACAAATTGAAGGTTCTCGACAAAGCGATGCTTTGAATGCTCGAGAACCTAGGGAGAATACCCAACTTAAAGAGTGTTTCTAAATCGGGGTTTCACGCTTTACTTCCCACAACCTAGCTCACAGTCATACAATGCCCTTCATTTTTGTTTGAATAAAGCGGGATAAGGAGCTAGTAGTATATTTCACAAAGCGTGACAAATAAGAAATACTAATAACAACCAAAAAAAGCCTTGCGATTAATCGCAAGGCTTTATTAATTCAATAAAATCTAATAAGGACTATGCTTCCACAGGATCCTCCTCCTTGCTCACAAGGATTCTTCCGCAATACTCACACACGATAATTTTCTTATACGTTCTTATGTCCAATTTTCTTTGTGGTGGTATCTTAGAGAAACATCCTCCACAAGCATCTCTTGTTACATTAACCACAGCTAGACCATTAATCGCACCACCTCTGATTCGTTGGTAGGCTTTCAAAAGACGCTCTTCGATTTTCTTCTCTGCTTTTTTTGAACTAGACTCAAGGTCAGCCATCTCTTTACTCGTTTCTTCAACGATGTCAGCCAATTCCTTTTGCTTGAGCTCAAGATCCTTCTTACGATCCTCCAAAGCTTCCTTCGTATCTTCGATCGCTACATTCTTGTTCTCTATCTGTAGCTCCGCCTCTTTTATTCTTTTTTCAGAAAGCTGAATTTCTAGGTTTTGATATTCAATCTCTTTATTCAATGAATCAAACTCTCTGTTATTTCTAACCTTCTCTTGTTGTTCATTGTATTTCTTTATCAGTGCCTTCGAATCTTTGATAACGTTTTTAAGATCAGAGATTCTTTCATTGACCTCAGAAACACCATCATTCATCTTCGCTAGCCTTGTTTCAAGACCTAGAACGTCATCTTCAAGATCTTCTACCTCCATCGGTAATTCACCCCTTAGAGTTTTTAGCTTGTCAATCTTTGAATCGTTTAACTGTAGTTCCCACAATGCATTAAGCTTGTCTTCAACTATATTTACTTTTGTTGCCATAGTATATTTTATAAGTATTTTACAGGATTGGTATTGAGTTCTGTAAAAAGGACTGCAAAGTTAGGTATTTTTTTTGTTAAATAGTCCACAATTAATGATACAGTGAACTGCTCCGATTCATAATGACCAATATCAGCAATTACCAAGTGGTTTTCAGCATCAAAAAACTCATGATATTTAAAGTCACCAGTAACGAAAACATCAGCTCCTTGACGTATTGCTGCACTCAGGGCAAAACTCCCAGCACCACCAACCAATGCCACCTTTCGGACATTGTCCTTGACCACATCTGTGTATCTCACACATTCAGTATTCATCACCAGTTTAAGGTGGTTTAAGAAGTCTAGCGTTTTCATTTCAAAGGGAAGAAGCCCTATAATGCCACTGCCAACATAAGAGTTGGTGTTTTCTAATGCTTGGATGAAATACGCCACCTCCTCATAAGGATGGGCTGAAATTAAGGCGGATACAATGTTGCTTTCAAGATGAGATGGTAGTACTACCTCTATCTTTTGCTCTTTTTCGAGGTGTACTTCACCCACTTTGCCCACATAAGGGTCTGCACCTTCTAATGCTTTGAAGCTTCCAGTGCCATCGGTACGAAAACTACAGGAGTCGTAATTGCCAATTCGACCGGCACCTGCAGCGAATAGCACCCCTAGAACACTCTCCACTTGCTCATTTGGACAATAAAAGCTGAGCTTCATAAGTGTGTCTTTTTTAGGTAAAAGCACTTTTCTATTGGTAAGTTGCAGAATATCAGCGATTTTATTGCTAACGCCCAAGTGCACATTGTCCAGATTCGTGTGTATGGCGTATATGGCAATGTCGTTTTTGATGGCTTTTATCACCGTTCGTTCTACATAGTTCTTGCCATTCAGCTTTTTTATGCCACTAAATACAATGGGATGATGAGCAACCACAAGATTGCAATTTTTAGCTATCGCCTCATTAATTATGTCTTCTGTACTGTCCAAACAGACTAATATACCAGTGACGTCCATTTCAGAATCACCAATTATCAATCCCGAATTATCATAAGTCTCTTGATAAGATGGAGGGGCTAATAGTTCTAGAACCTGTACTACATCCTTTACTTTTGTCATGTACTAATTTTTTTCCAAAGTTAAGTCTTCCCTTTTGATATCTCTAAAAAAACACTTTAATTATATGGAATAGCATCCTATCTTTGCAAAATCTTATTTTGACCCATCAACTTGTCCTTAAAGAAGCTTAAAATACTACTGTTATATCCACTTGCCGCTATTCACGGGGTAGTGCTTAGGATAAGACATTGGCTGTTTGATAAAAAGATATTGCCCTCCAAGTCTTTTGACATGCCTATCATAAAAGTGGGTAATCTCAATCTTGGAGGTACAGGTAAAACACCTCATACAGAATATCTAATTCGATTATTAAAAGCAGAGTATAGGCTCGCAATGCTTAGTCGTGGATACAAAAGAGAGTCCGAAGGGTTTCAAAAATCATCTCTGGAATCAACACCAAGTCAACTTGGTGATGAAGCATTTCAGATATTCAACAAACACTCGGATATTATCGTAGCTGTTGATAACAAGAGAGTTCATGGTATTAAAGAGCTAGAATCAGATGTAGATGTTGTTATTTTAGATGATGCTCTTCAGCATAGACCCCTTCGTGGCGGTCTTTCAATACTTCTTACAGAATTCTACCGACCAATTTACAAAGATTATCTTTTTCCTGCAGGTAGCCTTAGAGACATAAGAAAGAGAAGTGAAGAGATGGATGTTATTGTGGTGAGTAAGTGCCCCCCCGACATTACAAAAGCAGAAGAGTTAAGAATCACGGAGAAATTGAAGCCCAAAGCTCGTCAAGATGTGTTTTTTACCACCTATAAATATGGTGAGATACAACACGTTTTTGGAAGCAATGGATTTGGAAGTTTTAGCATAGAAGATCGGAGTCCTATATTTGATAATATGTTGCTAATAACCGGAATAGCGAATAGTTATAGTATTCTTCAATGGACCCAAACATTTGCTAAAAAAGTCAAACATATTGAATATCCTGACCACCATAGTTATGACATGTCGGATATACATAAGCTTATTAAAATATTTGATAACTTCGCCGAGGGAGAGAATATGCTGCTTACTACCGAGAAAGATGCCGTAAAGCTTAGAGTAATGGATCTTCCAAGTGAATTTAAACTATTGCCATTATACTATGTTCCGATTGAAGTAAGCTTTTTGAAGAGAGAGGAACAATTTAAAGAAATAATAAATGAATATGTTAGAAAAAATAAAAGAGACCGTTGATTATATCAATCAGAGAATTACATCGCAACCGGAAGTTGGAATCATTCTAGGAACAGGATTGGGCGCCTTGGGTGAAGAGATAGAGGCCGAGGTGAAAATTCCTTATGGTGAGATACCCCATTTCCCAGTTTCTACCGTGGAGAGCCATCAAGGTCAATTGATATTTGGCAAATTAGGAAATAAAACTGTCGTTGCCATGCAAGGTAGATTCCATTATTATGAAGGTTACGATATGAAAGAAGTGACTTTTCCAGTACGGGTAATGAAATTCTTAGGGATAAAAAATCTTTTCGTATCCAATGCAAGTGGTGGAGTAAATCCAAGCTATGAAGTAGGCGATCTGATGATTCTTAACGATCATATTAATCTTTTTCCGGAACATCCATTGCGAGGTAAGAATATCGCTGAGCTAGGTCCTCGTTTTCCTGACATGAGCCAGCCTTATGAAAAAAAACTAATAGCCAAAGCCCAAGAGATCGCTAAAAAAGAAGGAATAAGAGTGCAAGTAGGATCATACGCAGGACTTACTGGACCAACACTTGAAACACCATCTGAGTATAAGTATATCTATAAAATTGGAGCAGATGCCGTAGGGATGTCCACGGTGCCAGAAGTGATCGTCGCAAGACACATGTCTATTCCGTGCTTTGCGATATCTATTATTACGGATCTTGGTGTAGAAGGAAAAATTGTAGAAGTAAGCGTCGAAGATGTCATTGCAGTAGCCAATGAAGCTGAACCAAAAATGACAACCATTATGAAACAACTCATCGCATCCCTATAATGAATGTAGATTATGATAAATATGAACTAGTCTGCGGGCTAGAAGTGCACATTCAAATGCTTACCAAAACCAAAGCATACGTCAGTGATTCATATTTTTATGGCGCATTGCCAAATACCCAAGTCAGCCCTATTACGTTAGGTCATCCGGGGACACTGCCTAAATCCAATAAGAAGGTGATCGAGTATGGTATTCGTTTGGGATTGGCATGTAACAGCGAGATCACAAGAGAGATGTACTATGATCGTAAAAATTATTTTTATGCCGATCTTCCCAAAGGATATCAAGTAACGCAAGACGCAACACCGATTTGTTGGGGTGGATATATTGACATTCAAACCGATGGTGTAGATAAGCGTATAGAGCTCACACGTATTCACATGGAAGAAGATTCGGGGAAGAGTATTCACGATCAGGATCCATTCAATACCTTGGTCGATTTCAATAGAGCTGGAGTGCCACTCCTAGAGATTGTGACAGAGCCTGTTTTTTCTAGTTCGAGCGAAGCATATCAATTCCTTTCAGAAGTGCGTAAGCTTATTCGATATCTTGAAATATGTGATGGCAATATGGAAGAGGGAAGTATGCGTTGTGATGCCAATGTCTCTGTAAGAATCAAAGGGCAAAAAGAACTTGGACAACGAACGGAGGTCAAAAATATGAACTCCATCTCCAATGTAAAAAAAGCCATCGAGTTTGAAACCAAAAGACAAATAGAAGAATTAGAAAAAGGAAACTCTATCGTCATGGAGACTCGTAGTTTTGATGCAGTAAATCAGACTACTTTTAGTCTTAGAGCCAAGTCAGAGGCACACGACTATAGATATTTTCCTGAGCCCGATCTGCTGCCATTACTAGTAACGGAAAAGCAAATACAGGACGTTAAAGCGGAATTGCCGCCATTGCCATGGGAGCTATTAAGCAAATATATAAATGACTTTGGTCTCTCAAAATACGATGCCGAAATACTAACAGAGGATAAAGCCCTAGCATTGTATTATGAAGAGGTCGTAGCGCATACCAATAAATATAAAAGTGCAGCCAATTGGTTGATAGGTGACGTAAAGTCATGGCTCAATCAAAATGCAGTGCCAGTGAAAGATTTTCCATTAGAACCAAAAAAAATATCCGATCTTATTGCGATTATCGATGAGGGAAAAGTAAGCCATTCCGTCGCCTCACAAAGTATATTCCCCGTGATGGTGAAAGAATTGGATAAATCCCCGCTTGAAATAGCCGAAGGACTTAATTTGATTCAAGATTCTGATGAAGATAATATCTTAGAATTTGTCAAAGAAGCAATAGCCAAATATCCGCAAAAAGTGGAAGAGTATAAGAATGGAAACAAAGGATTGATAGGCCTATTCATGGGAGAAGTGATGAAGCTATCGCAAAGAAAAGCAGACCCTAAAGCTGCCAACAAAATATTAAGAGAATTATTAGAAAAATAGAGAAAAACAGTATGAAAAAATCAGTATTTTTAACAGTAGTATTAGCGTTTTTATTGATTTCTTGTGGGAATGACAAGGACGCAAACCCCTCTTCAAAAAGAAGTGAAAAAAAGATTGAACCTGGAGTGACGCAGATAATGGGTCAGATTAGTAATGCCTCTGAGAAGATGATTTACTTTAGTCTATATGAATCCAAAGTAGTGACAGACACAGTGTTGACAGATGCAGACGGCAATTTCTCTTTTGAAGTGCCAGTAGCAAGAACAGATTATTACAAGTTTTACTTTGATCAGAAAAATATGATCGTCTTGATACTTGATGAAAATACCAAAGAGGTTACTGTCACTGGGGATGCTAATAATTTCACCTATTCATATAATGTGGAGGGATCAAAGAATTCTGAATTAATGCGTCAATTCTTTATGTCTCAAAAAAAGTTCAATACTCAAAAAGACAGCATGATGAGTATAATTCGTACGGCAGACCCCGAAAAACGAAAAGTAGCACAAACCGATTACAGCAAATTCGTGAAAGGGTATAATAATAGAATGAAAAAATGGGCGTTAGAAAACCCTTCCTCTCCTGCGGCGCTTTCAATGATCTCAAATCTAAATCCTAAAGATTATATGGATGTTTATGACAAGGTTTTTGCCCAACTTGACAAGGTGATACCTCATTCTAAACCGTATGTTGATTTGAAAAAAGAACTTAATATGTACAAGCAAAAAAGCCAAAAGAAAAAGGAGGTGTCAAGTATGATGAATGGTGCCGCACCCGAGATTGAAATGAATAATCCGGATGGAAAGACCCTCAAATTGTCATCGCTAAAAGGGAAGTATGTACTGATAGATTTTTGGGCATCATGGTGTGCTCCTTGTCGAAGAGAGAATCCCAATGTAGTGAAGATGTATGAGAAATATAAGGACAAAGGCTTTGAAATTTTTGGCGTATCTCTTGATAAAGATCGAAAAAGATGGGAGGCTGCCATTGAAGCAGACGGACTGACATGGCCACAAGTAAGTGACCTTGCTGGTTGGGAATCAGCGGCTGCTAAGAAGTATGGTGTCACAAGTATTCCTCACACGGTATTATTGGACAAAGAAGGGAATATTATAGCTACAAAGTTAAGAGGTCCAAGTTTAGAGAAAAAGCTTGCCGAACTTTTGGGTAACTAAATTCTATACTACAATTACAGCATTCCTAAAATTCATAAATTGACACTAACTCCAGGAAAAAAAATATACTTTATTTCTGATCTACATCTTGGTGTGCCAGGAATAGAAGATAGTAGAAGTCGGGAAAAAAAAGTAGTCGATTGGTTAAGAGAAGTGGCGAAAGATGCTCAAGAGATTCATCTTGTCGGTGATATATTTGATTATTGGTTTGAGTATAAAGCTTCTGTTCCGCGTGGGTATGTGAGATTCTTAGGAGAGATAGCTCGGATAACGGATTCAGGGATTAAAGTATATTGGTATTACGGCAATCATGATATGTGGATATTCGATTATATCCCCCAAGAAACAGGTGTAGAAATGATTCCTGATTTTTTAGAGAAAGAGTTTGAGGGTAAAAAATTCTTTATTGCACATGGGGATGGTCTTGGACCTGGTGACCATGGATATAAGGTTATAAAAAAAGTGTTTCGTAGTAAGATTAGTCAATGGTTTTTTGCTCGTTTACATCCTAATTTTGGTATGGCTGCCATGCGTTTTTTTTCTAGCAAAAGTAGATACGCCGAACCTGAAAGTGAAAAACATTATAAGGGAGACGATAAAGAATGGTTGTTATTATACGTAAAAGAATTATTAAAAAAGAAGGATTATCAATATTGTATCTTCGGACATCGCCATTTGCCGCTAGACAAACCTGTGGAGACTAGCAGGTATATCAACCTGGGAGATTGGCTGTATCATTATACCTACGGTGTTTTTGATGGAAAAGACTTCGCTTTAAAAACATGGAGAGAGAGTCAATAGGTGGAATAGATGTTCAAGAAAATTAAACGTTCATAAAGTGACTAAAAAAATAATAAAACCCCTCATTCCTTTTTAATAATAAATATATTTGTAAAACTTATTGACCATTACATTTGGTGGATCGATGACATCATTTGTGATGAAAAAAAGTAAAATTAATTAGTCAAAACAATGGATAAATTTTCATACTTGAGTAACAGCAGTGCAGAGTATATTGATGATCAATATCAACAGTATTTAGCCAATCCTACTAGCATAGAAGCAGGATGGCAGAAGTTCTTCGAGGGATTTGAATTTGCTCGTAAGAATTATAGTATCGACTCGGAGCTTACAGAGAATATCGAAAAAGAATTTAAAGTAATAAATCTAATCGAAGGGTATCGTACCCGTGGGCATCTTTTTACCAAGACCAATCCAGTAAGAGAACGAAGAAAATATTCTCCTACTTTGGCCATCGAGACCTTCGGATTAGAGAAGGCTGACTTGAATACTATATTCAAAGCAGGAGAAATTGTGAGTATCGGGCCTGCTACCTTGCAGCAGATAATAGATAATCTTGAAGCAGCGTATTGTCAGTCTATCGGCATTGAATTCATGTATATCCGTGATCCTAAAAGAGTAAATTGGTTTTATGAGCAGTTTGCTGAAAATAATAATGTCCCGAATTTCAATAAAGAAAAAAAGATTAAAATATTTGATAGACTCAATGAAGCTGTTCTGTTTGAGAACTTTCTTCATCTGCGATTTCCCGGACAGAAACGTTTTTCACTTGAAGGTGCAGAATCCTTGATCCCTGCCATGGCTGAAATAGTCAACGAAGACCTCAATCTTGAAATTGAAGAAGTAGTAGTAGGTATGGCGCATCGTGGAAGGCTGAACGTCCTAGCCAATATTTTCAAAAAAGATGTCAGTCATATTTTGAGTGACTTCGAAGCCAAAGATTTTGGATCTGACTCCTTCGATGGAGATGTGAAATATCATTTGGGGCATAGTACAGAGTACAAGCTCAAAAATGGGAAGAAGATACGATTCACAATGTCTCCCAACCCTTCGCATCTCGAAGCAGTAGATGGTGTGGTATGTGGAATGACACGTGCCAAGCTGGATCAAAAATATAATGGAGATACCAATAAAATACTTCCGATTCTTATTCACGGTGACTCTGCCATTATAGGGCAAGGTGTTGTGGCGGAAGTTATTCAAATGGCGGGTCTTGATGCGTTTAAGACCGGTGGAACGATACACATTGTCATTAACAATCAAGTGGGGTTTACTACCAACTACCTAGATAGTAGAACAAGTACCTACTGCACGGACGTTGGTAAGGCGACATTGAGCCCAGTTTTTCATGTCAATGGAGATGACCCAGAAGCATTGGCGCATGTCATGCAATTGGCATTGAGATATCGTCAGAAATTTCACCGAGATGTGTTTATCGATTTATTAGCATATCGAAAATACGGACATAATGAAGGGGACGAACCTAAATTCACCCAACCACTATTGTATAAAGCGATAGCTAAACATAAAAATCCAAGAGCCATATATCTTGAACGATTAGCTGCTGAGGGAGTATTGTCAGAAGCTGAGGCTAAGAAAAAAGAAGAAGCTTACCGCAAGCAGATGGATAAAGAATTGGTGAAAGCCAAAAAAATAAAAACGGCAAGTGTCAAACGATTCGCAGACAATGATTGGAAAGGCTCAAGAGAATCTACTCCAAAGGATTTTGAGAAATCTCCAATTACAGGTGTCCCAAAAAAGAAACTCCTTGCCATTGCAAAAAAATTGACGGAAGTACCTAAAGGAAAGAAATTTTTCAGAAAACTAGAACGAATACTTCGGGATAGAGAAGCAATGGTCAAAGGAAATAAACTAGACTGGGGCATGGCTGAATTACTCGCTTATGGTAGCATTGTCGAAGACAATCATAGAGTACGATTCTCAGGTCAAGATGTAGAGCGAGGGACATTCTCACATCGACACGCTGTGGTCAAGGAAGAAGATAGTGCGGAAGAGTACTGTCACTTGCAGAATATAAGTAAAAAACAAGCGCCATTCGAGATATATAATTCTCACTTATCTGAATATGCCGTCCTTGGATTTGAATATGGCTATGCCATGGTAAGTCATGATGCACTCACTATATGGGAAGCACAATTCGGAGATTTTGCCAATGGCGCACAGATTATTATAGACCAGTTCATCAGCAGTGCAGAAGATAAGTGGCACGTAATGAACGGCATCGTCTTGCTGTTGCCTCATGGGTATGAAGGGATGGGGGCAGAGCACTCAAGTGGGCGAATGGAGCGCTTCTTAACCTTGGCTGCTGAAGATAATATGCAAATCGTCAACTGTACGACTCCTGCAAATTTCTTCCATGTATTAAGAAGACAATTGACGCGAAATTTCAGGAAACCATTGGTTGTATTTACCCCTAAGAGTCTATTGAGACATCCGCAATGTGTCTCGCCCTTGGATGATTTATCCAAAGGTGGATTTCAAGAAGTCATAGATGACCCAAAAGCAAAAGTGACTAAGGTGGATAAATTGGTGTTTTGTCAAGGTAAATTGTATTACGAATTATTGGCTAAGAAAGAAGAGAAAAAAGCCGACAATGTAGCCCTCGTACGATTGGAACAAATGTATCCTTTACCAGAAAAACAAATCAATAAGATAATCGCGAAATATAAGAAAGCGAAGAAAATTATATGGGCTCAGGAAGAGCCTGAAAATATGGGTGCATGGACATTCATGTTGAGAAAATTGAGACACATTCCATTTGAATTAATAAGTCGCCCAGAGAGCGCTGCGCCAGCTTCTGGATCACCAGCAAGAGCTGCCAAAAGACAAGAAGCAATCATTAATAAAGTTTTTAAAAAATAAGAAAAGATGTTTGAAGTAAAAGTACCAAGCCCAGGAGAATCCATTAATGAAGTTGAAATTGCCCAATGGCTAGTAGAGGATGGAGAATATGTAGCCAAAGACCAAGTGTTGTGTGAAATAGATTCTGACAAAGCGACACTGGAACTTGTTTCGGAAGAGGCTGGCGTTATCACAAGGGTAGCATCTGAAGGAGATACCGTGGAAGTAGGAGGCATAATTGCTACCATAGATACCAAAGCCAAAGGGACACCTAAAGCTGCAGCAAAGACTGAAGCTGCGCCAGCTAAGGAAGAGGTGAAATCAACAACCAAAGCAGCACAACCGGCTCCAGTAGCTACTGCATCATCTTCCAATGTAAAGTCACCAGCAGCTGCCAAGATGATGAGAGAGTCCAATATCGCCGATGGAAAAATTAGTGGTACTGGCAAAGGAGGTAGAGTCACCAAACAAGATGTACTAGCATATATTGCCGGTGGTATCGATGCCGGAATGATTATGCAAGGATGGGGAGGAACGAGAGATAGTTCTGAAAAGAAAATGTCAAGTCTTCGTAGAAAAATTGCAACTCGTCTTGTTGCAGTTAAAAATGAAACAGCCATGCTTACCACTTTCAATGAAGTGGATATGAAACCCATCATGGATATCCGTAAAAAGTACAAAGAGATTTTTAGAGAAAAACATGGGGTAGGACTTGGATTTATGTCCTTTTTCACGAAAGCTGTGACCGAAGCATTGAGACTTTTCCCTTCTGTAAACTCTATGATAGATGGAGACCAGCAGATTCTTTATGATTATGCAGATATTGGTATAGCGGTAAGTTCACCCAAAGGATTGATGGTGCCTGTAGTTCGTAATGCCGAGCAGATGACACTAGCAGAAATAGAAGCTGAGATAAAGCGGTTGGCAATAAAAGCCCGAGATGGAAAAATGAGTATCGCCGAAATGACAGGAGGTACTTTCACCATCACCAACGGGGGTGTATTCGGCTCCATGCTGAGCACGCCAATTATCAACCCGCCACAAAGTGCAATCCTCGGAATGCACAATATCATACAGCGCCCAGTAGCCATCAATGGCGAAGTAGTGATTCGTCCTATAATGTATTTGGCCCTTTCATACGATCACCGTATCGTAGATGGTAAAGAATCCGTTAGCTTCTTGGTTAAGGTCAAAGAGATGTTGGAGAATCCGGTTAAATTGATGTTTGGTGCTAAGAGTCCTGAGGAGGTTCTTTTAGGGTTGTAAGAGTTTGTGGTGGTATTAGTTTCTATGGATTGATTTTTCAGGGATGTGTTTGAATGCAGCAGTCCGAAGGATTGTTTGTCATTCGTATGTCTGAATCGATGGACTTTTAGGGTGCAATGGGCCTAAAAAACAACATCAAAATACGTATCAAGTAAAAAACAGAATACTCCATCATCACTCACTCATTACTCATCGCCACAAACACCGACCACCGCCACAACCAAGCGTCATTCTGAGGAAGGAGCTACCGTGAAAATCCGTAACAGTAACGTAAAAAGTTAAAAACAAATCACATTGACATAGCGGATTGCACTAAAACGAGGGAGCTATAAAACTGATTAAAGAGCAACAAAAAAAGACAGGGTCAAACTGAAAACCTACTTTGTTGACTAGTGGCTGTGTGAGAGCCCTCCTTTAGGGAGTGCAGAAGGCAAGTGGGTGGCAAGGGTGCGTCAGCCATAATGTCATCACTCCAACTCACTCATTGCTCATCGCCACAAACACCGACCACCGCCACAACCAAGCGTCATTCTGAGAAGGGAACGACCGTAAGAATCCGTAACAATAAAGTAAAATCTAAAAACCAATCCCCTCCACACCCTGCGTATATTTACGCAGTTTCACCAATTGTTAAAAACTTATTTTTCATAATCCATTAATAATGCTACCTTTAATGCGACAAAGTGGGCTATTGAAAAATAAATATACTATTGCATTTTTCAGCGCCTCACACTACTAATAATCATAAAACTGAAAATTATGAAAAATTCAAATCAAAATCAAACTACGAAAAGTACAACTAACTTTTCTACACACACACACACACAGCCGTTGCTAGGAAATATATTAAAATTCGATGGCTCTTAATGGCTTCCATTGGTCTTTTTTATTTTCTTCCTATGTCTTTGAATGCTCAGCTTCCTGACCTGAATTGCAACACGAAGAAACTCTCTGGAGACACTAGTTGTAATCCAGATTTACTTTCTATGAATGAAACTGATCCTGTAGTTCTTAGAATATATTTACATGTAATTAGAACAGATCAAGGATTTGGAGGAGCTACGGTCACCCAACTGGAGAACTCACTTAGTATCTTAACAAGTGATTATGCTGAATATGATATTTCATTCGTTCCGCAGAAAATCAAGGATAATTGTGCCGGATTGGAGGATTATATCAACTATATAGATGAATCAAGTATTTATTCCGTGGTTGATAGAAATACAATATTTGGTATACTTTCTCAGTATAGTCATAGTGATGGCATAGATTTATACTATTTTGATGATCAAACAACAAGTGCAGAGGAAGGGGTTTATGAAATTCGAGCCAACGGAATCGTTGTATTGAATAATAAATTTGTGAAACTTTAATTATAACTAAATCGGTCTCAACGAAGTTGAGATCGATTTTA
>JAJRRH010000128.1 GCA_024279715.1 Bacteroidota bacterium | reverse complement strand
TATTGTGGGTCAACTCTATCCTGATGGCAGTGACAAAAAAGACTCTGGTTACACGATATTCTATCAAGGAATAAATGTTGGGGCATTCTTAGGATCTGTTCTTTGCGGTTACCTAGGAGAAACTATGGGATGGCATTATGGATTTGGTCTTGCTGGAATATTCATGTTTATTGGCTTGATCCAATTCAAGCTAGCGCAAGGGATGTTTGGAAAGATAGGTCTTGCTCCTGACAAATCACAGGCAGCACTTGAATCCTCCTCTGACATACTAGATGCAAATGCTCTTGACGAAAGCGAATCACTGGACTATGATGTAGCGGGCGGATCAAAAGGATCATTGACAAAAGTAGAAAGACAAAGATTAATCGTTGTCGGTGTATTGGCATTTTTCTCTATTTTCTTTTGGGCGGCATTTGAACAAGCCGGTACGAGCATGAATATATTTGCAAGTGAGAATACGGACAGAAGCCTTCCCACAGATATGGCACGAAATATATTCAAAATAGGTGGCGCAATACTATCTGCTTTGCCTGTAATAATTCTTTCATATCTTTTTATCGGAATGCAAAAAGCTATCGGGAAATTGTATCCAGCGGCAATGGGATTTATGTTATTAAGCATATTGCTTTTATGGGGAATCATTGGTTTCATGGTTTACACTCAGTTTTTTGATCCAAACCCAGAGGTACCTGCTACATGGTTTCAAAGTTTGAATGCATTATTTATTTTCACATTAGCACCTGTATTCTCCATGATATGGCAGAAACTAGCAAAAACAAGACTTAACCCAACGGGGCCTCAAAAATTTGCTATTGGACTTATTCTTCTAGGCCTTGGTTTTATTCCTATGGTAATAGGTGCTTCAAGTATTCAAGCAGGATCAAGCACTGGCAAAGTCAGCATGATATTCTTAACCATGGCTTACCTTCTTCACACTATGGGGGAACTGAGTTTGTCACCTGTTGGACTATCGTATGTAAATAAGCTATCTCCTAAGAGACTACTAGGTATAATGTTTGGCATTTGGTTCTTTGCCTCGGCTATGGGAAATAAACTTGCTGGGTTTTTCTCTAGCTACATGGAGGAGATCGCAAAAACATCATCCATGTCAGATTTTTTCCAGATATTGGTTATTGCTCCTATCGTTGGTGGATTGGTATTGTTTTTAATTAGTTTCCCATTAAAGAAATTGATGCACGGAATACACTAGAGGCAACCCGGACTACTATAGTCCTAACACATCAAGCAAGCAGCATTAAGAGCGCGTAGGCTTCTTCTGTCACTACATGGTGTAAAAGACACTGCTTACTTAAATCATCTAGGAAAGCAATGGCATTAGGCTAGCCGAACCTTTACAAATCATGATGCATTATTGCTGCTACAAAAACAAAGGCACGGTCTTTGCAAATACAAAATGACAGATAAATAAAAGAAATAATAGAGAATAAAATGAAATACTTAATCATATCCCTTATGCTCGTTCTTCCATTCATTGGAAATGCACAGGAAGTAGAAAAGAAAATAAATTGGATGACCGTTGAGGAAGCTCAAGAAGCAATAAAAACAGAACCCCGAAAGGTTATAATGGATGTCTATACAAAATGGTGTGGCCCATGCAAGATGATGATGAAAAATACATTTACAAATGAAAACTTGATTGACTTTGTAAATGCGAACTATTATGCTGTTAAATTTGATGCCGAATCTAAAGAGGATGTCACTTTCAAAGACAACACATACTCTAATCCAGACTATGTGGAAGGGAAAAAAGGCAGAAATGGCGTTCATGAATTCTCAAGGTACTTAAACATTACGGCATACCCATCCCTAGTTTATTTTGATGAGGATCTTAATCTGCTGACAGTAGACGTCGGATACAAGACTGCAGACCAAGTGGAAGTGATGATGAAGTTCTTTAATGATGACCTTCACAAAGTGGCTGAACCTCAAAAAGCATGGGAAGCTTTCGTTGCTAAATTCAAGCCTACCTTTGGCAAATAGGACTGTTAAAATTTTTGATAAAACGAGGGATTCTGATAGTTAGAATCCCTCGTTTTTTTATACATTTGTCCTAGTATTTTCATCTTTATTATAAAGGTGATTTTTTCAAACGTGAACGATAACTTTATATTCTCCTTGACGTAGAATTATTAAAGTAAGACACTAATGATTTTTTTATTAATTTAATATTATTTGAATAGATGAGTGAGATAGCCAAGATACAACTAGGTGATAAGCAATACGAATTACCGATAATTACAGGTTCGGAAGACGAAAAAGGAATTGACATATCGAAATTAAGGGCTTTGACGAATCATGTCACTCTTGATATTGGATTCAAGAATACTGGAGCGACTAAAAGTGCCATCACCTACTTAGACGGTGAAAATGGAATTCTTCAATATAGAGGTTATCCAATTGAACAATTGGCAGAACAATCGACCTTTTTGGAAGTTGCTTACCTTTTAATAAATGGAGATCTTCCGAACAAAAAAGAATTAGACTATTATACTGAAAGTATCCGACACCATACGCTGGTACATGAAGACATGAGTCGATTTTTCCAAGCGTTTCCAACAGGAGCACATCCTATGGGAATACTATCAACGATGGTAGCATCATTATCTACATTCTATCCTGAGTCGCAAGACCCAAACAGAGCTATGGCTGATGTAGAATTAACAATTACAAGACTTCTTGCTAAGCTTCCAACGTTGGCAGCTATGGCGCACAAGTATTCACTTGGACAACCCCTACTCTACCCAAAGAATAGCCTGAACTACATAGACAACTTTTTGAGGATGATGTTTGGTCTTCCAGTAGAGGAATATGAAGTGGATCCTGTTATTGCGGATGCGATGAACAAATTATTGATTCTACACGCTGACCATGAACAAAACTGTTCTGCATCGACGGTAAGAATCGTTGGCTCATCCCAAGCAAATTTATACTCATCCATATCTGCGGGCGTATCTGCGCTATGGGGGCCGTTACACGGAGGTGCAAACCAAGCAGTAATCGAAATGCTTGAAAGCATCCGTAAAGATGGAGGAGGAATGAAGAAATGGATCGATAAAGCGAAAGATAAGAACGACAGCTTTAGACTAATGGGCTTCGGACATAGAGTCTATAAAAACTTTGACCCAAGAGCTACAATTATCAAAACAGCATGCGACAATGTTCTCGAAAGACTAGGGATCGATGACCCTATATTGGATCTAGCTAAAGAATTGGAAGAGGTAGCTTTAAAAGACCAATATTTTATCGACAGAAAATTATTCCCGAATGTAGATTTCTACTCGGGCATAATTTACAAAGCTTTAGGCATTCCTACTGAAATGTTTACGGTCATGTTTGCAATAGGCAGATTACCTGGCTGGATTGCACAATGGAAAGAAATGGTAGAAAACAACGACCCTATCGGTCGTCCACGACAGATATATGTTGGTGCTACCCGAAGGGATTATGTACCTATGGACAAGCGATCATAGCTAATTGCTTTAACGACTCATTCATATAAAAGCGATGTTAATTGCATGATAGTGTTGGGAGACGAGGCAAAAACCTCCGAATCATTAACATCCAAATTTGGATGTTTGCCCGCCTTATATGATGGGATTGATTGATTGATTGATTGTTGATTTTTTTGAGGTAAATTATTATTTGAACTCCCTGTTTCTTCTTGAGGCAGGGAGTTTTCTTTTGAAAAACAATAACCTAACAAGTGACATTTGACCAACCTTAATTAGCAACAATTACAATTAACGTATTTCCTTTTCTTCATGCCTAATGACCCCATTTAATGTCCCAATCCATAAATAGCCTTCGCTGCTTTGACATAATCCAAAAATCATTCCCTCAAATTCATCCACCTTCTCAATGAAAACATCATCTATAGGCTTCCCTATATATTGACTAGGATAACGATTCAAGGACATTAAATTTGGGTTGACAGATTGCTTATTGAAAAGAATATCTCCTTCCTTGTCTTCATATACAATTCCAACAAAATCAGTTGTTAGATTGGAATAATTCACACCATTAAAATACCACAACCCATCGTTACCTGAAATCCAAACACCACCACTTCGATCCACTATAATTGACCAAGCATTAGTAAACGTAATACCATCCACACTTTTGACAGGTGTAAAAACTTCTCCATCAAAAACACAGGTTCCTTCCCTTGACCCTATCCATAAATTTCCATTATTATCTTCGACGATAGAATGGACATCATTACTGGTTAGCCCATCCTCTACTGTGTAGCTTTGGAAGTTTACACCATCATATCTTGTTATCCCCTTTTCGGTAGCAAACCAGATATTCCCCTGACTATCCTCCATCACACACTCTATGTGATCATCTATCAATCCATCAGATGTTGTAATATTAACAAAAGTCTTTCCATCATATCGATATGCACCAGCGCCTATAGTACCGAACCACAGGTTTCCTCTACTATCTTCCATTGCTGAAAAAACATGGAACTCCCTCAAACTATCCATCAACGTATAGTTGGTATACCTCTTTCCATCATAATGAATAATGCCTTGCCATGAAGCGAACCAATAATCTCCATTGCGATCTTGTATAATGTTGCGCGTGATACTTGTAGGACCACTATTGGAGGACAATGAGTCACTAGTCACGAAATAGGGGTCTATACTAACTTCTGCTGTAAATTGCCTTTTCGGAAGATCAGGTTCTATTGACAGAGTAGTTTTCCCCTGTCCTTTGCAACCTGAATTAAAGACCAATACCAAAATTAATAGATAGAATAATTGTTTAACTTTCATAGCTTTAAACTAATATTTTGTACTTGTTTATTTTTGTTATTGAAAGTGCTATTTTTTCATTGCTCAACAACAGACAAAGTCTTTCTTTACCACTAATTCAAAACTTTTACATCCACATCATCTACGTACATGGTTGTAGGACTACCATGTGAATTGGCAGTAATTCCAAACTCTATTTTACTGTACATCCCTTTAGTTCCCTGTTGAAAGTACAACAAATCAGACGGTAGAGTCTTCCATTCATTTTGTTCTAGTATCAATATATCATCTTGCCATACCTTCACATACCCATTTCTTTTTTGGGACAATTTGGCTTCAAATCTAACATTAACCCATTGGTTTCTAGGGAAATTAATTTCATTTCCTGAGGATTGTTGAATATGCGGATTGGGATATTTATGTTCGACAAGCAATCGGTTGTTGACTAACGCAAGTCGCATACCAGGTCCGGCACCTATTGCTGTATTCTCTTCAATATCTAATATAAACAACCAATTGGCTTCAGATTCACCCTCTAAAAAATACCAAACGTCTATTGACAAAATATCCCCTTCCCAAAAAGCCATGGCTTGCTTATTGAGACTTGACTTTGATGCACCCTCTTCCTCGGTGGTTTTGACAGCAAACGCCTTAACACTTTGTCCGCCAGAGTGAAATACCACAGTATCTAAATCTATTGTATTATCAGAATAAGTTTGGTGAAAAAAAGACCAATTTTGATCATTGTCATCCACTAAATCATTCCTAGAAGAATACGCCTCGAAGTCATCGAAATAATTATTTGGGCCATCATAAACCTTCTTCTTATTGCAAGAGATTACAAGGATTAAACATATAACAGCCTGTGTAAATTTCATTTATTCTTATTCAATTTAATACCATAGGTGAATCCGGCCCAATGTTGCCACTGAGTACCATAAAGATAAGAGACCAATGGCGTATACGACAGACGAAGGTAATAATTCTTATCCTCTGGCTGTAACCGATATCCAATACTCAATGGCATAAGCACGAAGGCACTCCCCTTGGTAGTTACAGAAATGGATTGCCCAATTCCCAAATCCAATTTATGTTGATTTTCGCCATATACACCGTGAATCATAATAGGAAAAACCAATACTGTTCCATTATTCTTGTCTACGGGTGCTATACTAAAACCAAAACGGTAATCTAGGAATACCTTCTCCTTCTTGTAAAATGATTTCTCAAAATTCACAGAGCCTATACCTCCACTACCCCCAAGTTCAAACGACACAAACGACGGATTTTGTGCCACTAAAAGTATTGAAAGAAAACAGGATAATATTGTTACAGTTATTCTGATCATACAATTCTATTGCAACCAAATATAAGAAAAAATAGCATCCGACCTTTTATAAAAAGATTTAGCCTTCAATTTACTTTACTTTTTGAAAAATC
>JAJRRH010000127.1 GCA_024279715.1 Bacteroidota bacterium | reverse complement strand
GGTTATTCTCCAAATGGAACAGGAAATTGGAAATGAACGACATCTCCTGATCTGTCAGAAGGTAGTTCGTCCAGGCGATTCCATCGTCGCATATCCACCCAGCGATGGCCTTCGCCAAATAATGAATAACGCCTTTGACGTACAATTTCATCCATTAGTTCTGCCTCTGAGCCACCGCCTGTATAGTCACCAATACCAGCTGCATTTCTAACAGTATTAATAGCCGTAATTACATTGGTGATATTTGAGCCAATATTTGCTTCAGCGTATATTAGAATTAACTCTTCATTTCTAATGATACTTAAGTTATCACTATTGTCACTGTATATACTGGCTCTGTAGCTCGAAGTTAGACCGTCAAAGGTAAGCTCATCTTGTGCTTGAACTTTGGATAATCTAGAATCACCTGCAGTTGCATCATTGATAAATGACATGTGGGCCATGTATTTATCGGTATGATTCAATGGATTATTAACACCATCTGAAGCTAAATACGAAAGGTAACCTCCCATATTCATGCTGCCTGCCATATCCATAAATGAATCATTAAGATAACTTAAAACAAGTGAGTTGTTATTCGCGTTTAGTGCACTTCTAGCTGCTAGTGCTCTATTGAACATTGCAAATCCAGCAGGTGTTCCAAAGTCAGCAAATCCGGTGCCTAAAGTAAATGAAAATTCATCTCCTGCCGAAGTCAACTGACTATACGCTAAGTCGAGAAGTTCATAAATTTTAATCTGCGTTTGGGACCTACTAAGTCTTTCACCCAGATTATCTGCATCCGCTACATCCACTCTCAGGCCATTATCATACTGCATGTTAAGGTTCAATTGAAGTGCATTTGCAATCATTGTATTTGCAAATCCTTTGAAGCCATTAACTTGTTCAGCAGTTAGTGTAGCCGTTGTGTTTTCAAGACCTTCAAGCAAATTGTTCGCTTGACGAATTGTTCTGTAACGAGCGGCATAGGATCTGTTAGTAAGAAAACCACCGGGGTCTAACGGACCGCCTTCTATTCCTAATAATTCTCCTGTATATCTCGGGTCAACACCATTGAGGTCAAAAGCCTCTCGACCAATAGCCCCTACGATATCTACATACATGTTTATGTCAACTTTAGCTTGCGCTTCAACACCTTTTGTCAATAAGACAAGGTCGTCTAAGCTTGGGTTTGCCAAAAGATCTTCTACGGTTGGACCGTTTAAAAATCCTTCATCTTCATATTTCTTGCAACTACCCAAAAAGAGTAGGCTAAATATACCTATATATATTATATTCTTTTTCATATTATTCTTTTTTTGGATTAAAAATTAGCTTTAATGTGGAAATTGTATGTCTTGGAGCTTGGAAATGGAGTGACCTCAACTGCATTACCTAAAACATCATTACCAAAGTTTGAAACTTCAGGGTCATAACTATTGTATGAGAAAATATTAATAAGATTCCTTCCTGATACTCCTATTTGCAATTTACTTATGCTTTTGCTGTTAATAGGCAGTCTGTAGTATAAAGCAATCTCTCTCATTCTTAAGTATGATGTACTCTCAACAAAACCTATAGGGCTTCCTGCAAAAAAGTTGTTTATACGATAGTCAGAATTTGTCAATTCTCCATTAGGATCTAGGTCGGTATCATCATAATCCCAAGTAGTTCCTGCCAAATCATATAGTAAAGTAGAGAGGTTAATACCTTCTCCGCCTTTCTTCCAATGCCAGAGCATACTGAAGTCAAAATCTCCGAACGTAACAGAATTAGTCATAGACATATTAAAGTCTGGTTCCGAATTGCCATAAACAATAAGTCCATCACCATCTGGGTCACAATCTTCACAGGCTGTTGCATCATAGCTACCTACTATCTGGGTAATGCTTTCTCCTTCTTGTATTAGAAATGTTCCAAGGCTGTTTGCAAATCCACCAGTTGTAGTTTGAGGAACATCCAGTCTTGTGACCTTAGAAGTGTTTTTCCAAAAGTTAATACCCGTATTCCAATTCAAGTTTTCTTTTTGAATGGTATTAACGTTTAGTCCAATTTCCCAACCTTTATTGACAAGGTCACCCGCATTTGTCAAAGTGCTATTGTAGCCCGATGAAGAGGGTAGGTCACTTCTCATTAAGAAGTCAATTGATTTTCTAGTATAGTACGTGATATCTAAGAATACTTTATTGCCAAATAATCCGATATCAGCGCCAAGTTCCAATTCCTTGTTGCGCTGAGGGCTGATATCTAAATTGCCACGACCGTTACTGCTTATCAAACCAGATGAGCCATCAACGACGACTGGGTCATAGGAGGTGTACTTCCCATTGGTAGTTGCGAATAAACCAGCTTCTCCGTAAGCAATTCTTAATTTAGCGGTGCTAAACTTTGAATCATCTCCCGTTGTTACACCCAATAATTCAGGTATGTTGACGGCAAGATTGGCTTTTGGATAAAAGAAGTATTTATTGATATCACCATTTCTTGTGGACTTATCACCTCTAATTCCTACTGTGGCAATAATCATATCATTAAGATTAATCTCTTCTTGCGCGAAAAATCCTTGATCAATGAATTGATTACGAACGTGAGTCACATTACTTATCGCTGCTTGGCCTAAACTTGTTTGAGAGCCATTGACGTCAGTAGAAATAATTCTCTGCACATCATAATCTGTTGACTCTTGAGTTAGCCCCAGCTGTGTTCTAAATGTTTTGTTGTTTGAACCATAATAAGTGTGAACCAATATCGCATTTGAGTTTAAATTAGTATTGCCTCCAGACCCTCCAACAGTCACACCGTTTACTCCTTCCAGAGCTTGTCCTTCTCCAAAATAAGTTAGCGTTCGTGGAAATCTACTTGTAGTCTTTAATGAATAGGTATCCATCCCTCCGAATATTGACAATTTCAATAATTGATTGTCTTTTTTCATCAGGTTCAAGCTTAATTTCAAACCACTAATGAATCTATTGACATTCTCTCTGTTGATTACACGATCCGTTGTCTCTAAAACATTAGAGCCAGCACCACCAACAGGATAATTTCCATTGCCATCAGCAGATAAGTCCTCCCAAGGATATGTAAAGGCAAGCGCATATCCAACAGTAGTATTGTTGTTACTGTTGTTGAAAAATCCCTTGTCAGTTTCTGAATTAACATAGTTGCTTGTGAAATCGACGGTAATTGTTTTGTTAAAACGTTGACTTATATTGGCCCGAATAGAGTTTTTGTCATAGCCAGTATTCTGTACGATACCTTTTTGTCTCAGCATTGTTCCTCCAAGAAAATAAGATGTGTTATCCTTTTTACCGGAAAGTGTAACTCTTGTTGTACTAAGATTGCCATTGCCACCATATACTTCCTCTTCATAGTTTCGAAGGCCATTTGCTTCAAATTCAGCCGAGGCACCGAATGCCGTATCAATTAGTTCTGCATTCCAATTTCGCTGACCCAAAAGTCTTGTGGCTTTACTAATTCCAAATGTTTGCGAAAAGCCAATAACTGGTTTGCCGTCTTTCCCTTTTTTTGTAGTGATGATAACAACCCCATTGGCAGCCTTTGCGCCATATATAGCAGCTGCTGATGAACCCTTCAGGATTTCTATATTCTCAATGTCCTCTGGGTCCAAATCGGCAATCCTATTGGATGCATCATCTTGATTTGAGCTCTGATTCCCACCACCTGCAGCAGCGGATACAGAATTGTTTCCGAATCCTGTCGTGCTGTTGTCAAGTAATATACCATCCACTATATATATAGGTTGCTTAGAACCCAAAACAGCAGTGACACCACGTAGTCTAACCGACATTCCACCACCGGGCGACCCGGAGTTAGAGGTGATGTTTGCCCCTTTGAATTTACCATATAAAGCTCCATCCATTGTCGTTTGCGTGGCTATTCCTGTAAGTTGCTTAGAGTCAATATAGTCTACAGAATTAGCGGCGTTTGACCTCTTGACGCTTGTGCCTAGTCCTGTGATTACAACTTGGTCTAGCTGTGTGGAGGACGCTGACATTGTAACGTCAAGCGTTCCAGTGGTGGATGAAACTGTTTTTTCAACTTCCGAAAATCCAACGGCCCTAAATAATAGGACTATTTGATCCTTTGAGAAGCTAAGTTCATATTTGCCATCTACGCCTGTCAAAGCTCCATTTGTAGATCCTTTTTCGGCTACAGCTGCACCAATCACGGCATTTCCATCTTTATCCTTGACAGTTCCTTTAATTGTGTTTTGCGCAGTAAGTATAAAACTACTTCCTACGAATGCGAAAACAGCAAAGGAACGAATCAATTTTCTTATTGATTTTTTCATATTGTTTTGTTTATAGTTAATAAATTGTATTGACTATAAATATAGTTTTATTTTTTGATTACTTGAGTATTTATCTATAAGCCAACTTGTCGTCTGTGATTGAACGTAAAGTGGTTGAAAATCAACGATAATCATGGTCACCTGACAGATTTTTTTTTGCGTATAAATATTGTTGAGATAGTATATTTACTCAGGTTAGGTGCCAAAAACAGG
>JAJRRH010000126.1 GCA_024279715.1 Bacteroidota bacterium | reverse complement strand
GGCTATCATAAAACTTCGTTGGGGAATGAGTCCAGAGGCCATGAAATTTGAAGGTGCAGATCCGACCATAAAATTCGCACTAGGAGAAAATGTAAAACAATCGAACTGGGGAGATAATAACACCACACGATTTCCACAGACTAGAATGGGTGTAGAGCAAGTTTATTACGATCACTTCCTACGTGCCAAACAGTACAGTGATGCATGGAGCAATCACAATTCCCCGAAAGACATCGATCTTTCAAAAAGAAGAAAGAAAAAAAATATGGCGCTCGCCCCGATGAAAAAAGAAGTGCTCCGGCGTGATTTAGAGCTCGATGCGCTGAGTGAAATCCTGGAAAAGAAAAGATTTATCACCTGTCATTCGTACTCCCAATCTGAGATCAATATGCTTATGAATGTAGCCGACTCCATGGGCTTCACTGTCAACACTTTTACACATATACTTGAAGGCTATAAGCTCGCAGACAAACTAAAAGAACATGGAGCAAACGCCTCCACTTTCTCAGACTGGTGGGCATACAAATTTGAAGTAAATGATGCTATTCCCTACAACGCTGCTTTGATGCTCCAACGAGGTATCAATGTAGGTATCAATTCGGATGATGCTGAAATGGGGCGAAGACTCAATCAAGAGGCAGCCAAGACCGTGAAATATGGTGGCATAGGAGAAATAGAAGCCCTAAAAATGGTCACCCTCAATCCAGCCAAAATGCTACACATAGACGACAAAGTAGGAAGCATAAAAGTAGGTAAGGATGCAGATATTGTCCTCTGGTCTGGCAATCCACTTTCTGTATATAGCCATGTAGAATACACGTACATCGATGGCATTCCATACTATGATATTGCACGAGATGAAAAGATGAAAGATAACATTCAAAAACAGCGAGCGCTACTCATCAAAGAAATGATGAATCTAAAAAAAGATGGTGCAAAAACGCAAAAAATAAAACCTGAAATAAAGAAAAATTATCATTGTGATGACTTGGAATTTTAGCCTTAACAAAACCCAATCGAACACTTATATTATTGATATGAAAAAAACCATTCTCCTCCTCCTTTCCATTTTTATAACCTCAACCCAATTCCTGCAAGCGCAAATACCAGTTGTTGCAAAAGCGCAAAGTGAATCCATCCTTATCGTTGGCGCTACATTACACATTGGTACTGGCAAAAAAATTATTGATGGTGCCATCGGATTTGACAATGGAGTCATCAATTATGTGGGCAGTGACACACAAGTGGATCGACAGAAATACAAGACGATTATTGATGCTAAAAACAAACATATCTATCCAGCATTCATAGCCCCTAACTCCACCCTTGGCTTGATGGAAATAGGCGCTGTACGAGCCACAAAAGATTACAGAGAAGTAGGCTTTTTCAATCCGCACATCCGGGCTATCGTTGCCTATAATGCAGAATCTAAAATCACTACAACCGTACGTAGCAATGGCGTGCTTATGGGACAAATAACGCCCCGAGGGGGTCGTATCTCAGGGCAGTCCTCCATCGTTCAATTTGATGCTTGGGATTGGGAGGATGCAATCGTCAAAGAAGATGATGGCATGCATCTCAATTGGCCAAGAACACGAAAATGGGATTATGAAACTCGCAAGATGAAAGACAATGAAGACTATCAAAAAGACATTGATGAAATAGAAGACTTTATTAAAAAATCACGAGCCTATCTAAAGGATGTTAACCGAAAGAAATCTGTCAACTTACGCTTTCAAGCAATGAATAGCATTTTGGAAAACAATAAAAATCTATATCTCCATGCCCGAGATGTTCGGCAGATAATAGATGCCGTAAGTTTTTGTCAGACCCATAAGTTGAAAAATGTCGTTCTAGTTTCTGCATACGACGCATGGCGTGTGGCAGACCTATTGAAGGATAATAATATTTCTGTCATGCTCCCCCGAGTTCATGGTCTTCCTCACCGTATGGATGAAGATATCGATTTACCGTACAAAATGGCGAAAAAACTACAAGATGCAGGGGTATTATTTTGCCTAGAAAACCAGGGTGACATGGCTGAAATGAATACCCGCAACCTGCCCTTCCTAGCCGGCACATGTGTAGCCTACGGACTTACTGTGGAAGAGGCCATAGCCACTATTAGTCTTAACACCGCAAAGATTCTTGGAATAGATGACCTATATGGATCTCTCGGGACTGGCAAAAAAGCGAGTCTATTTATCTCCACTGGCGATGCCCTTGACATGCTCACCAATAATGTAGAACGGGCCTTTATCGATGGCAGAGATGTAGACATGAATAATCTGCAGAAGATGCTTTATGAGAAATTTCAGAAGCGAGTGAAGTAATAGATTGTTTTTAGCCACGAATGCACGAATCATGTGTTGCTTGGAATTAATCAATTAGGAATTGTAGGAATTATGAATCAACCACAAACAACGGAGTCATTCTGAGGATGATATACTGAGTGAAGTCGAAGTAAGAAACGACCATAAGAATCCCTAACAAGTTACGGAGGTGTGTTGGCGAAGTTAAATATGAATTACGAATCACGAATCAGCCACAAACAAAGGGTCATTCTGAGGAAGGAACGACCGTAAGAATTACCAACAAAACATGGGATGATGATTAGTTAAAACTCAAACACAAAACTGTTCTCGGAAAGGATTATACCCAACAACCTACTTCAATTCACATGAGCAACAAACACCATAATCCAAATCACAAAAACCCAAATCACCTCGTTGAACCGAAATAATCCGAAATATTTTTCTACCAAAAAACTTGGTCGTCTCACATTTATTGTTACATTTGAAAGCCGAGCAATCTAGCTCTACAACAATTATTACAAATCTGTCTGAAGGATTTTTTTAGCGCTTGCTATATGATATTCTTAAAAATTTCTTCAGGCCTTAAATTTTAAAATTATGAAAAATCACAATTTTGATTTAGGGGGAAAGTACACCCTAAATCTACGACCAGAAAATGGACCAAAATCCAATAATAAATTTTTGAATTTATTCGGTAAATAATCTTTTATTTTTAATGCTTTTTACCTTGTTTTTTATCAACAATATGAAGGCGCAGGATCCACTGTGGGTGGTTGACAACCAAGCCCTCAGTAACGAATTATTTAATCCACTACCGACACCCACTACTTTAGCTGCCCCTAATCCGCAAGAAAGTAATTATTACTATCAAGGCAACACGCCTATCATGCATCAAAATGCACAATATGATGAAAATGGAGATCTACTATTTTTCGTGCAAGATGGATTTGTATATGATAAAAACGGATACACCATTGCCATGCCAAGATGGACTTTTACAACAAGTGGTGGCTTCGGAGAAATAGAAAATGATGACGGAAGTGATGACTGTGAAGATTGTATCAATGCAATAAATGGCCCTGATGTCATGATAACGGCTGTGCCTGGAAATTGTCATCTATATTATATCATCTATGCTTACGGTGGTTCCACAACTCATTATGGAGGTTCTGCAGGTGTATATTTCTCGGTAGTCGACATCCTTTCTGACAATGAATATTTTGACGATCCTCAGATCAAAGGAAAGTTAATTAACATTGATACTGAAATTGACTACGGAGTTGAATTTGGCTTTATCGATCTAAAAGTAAGTGTTGGGCTTTCGGAGACTTATAATTCAGATTCGCAATTGCCATTTTTCATGATGGATATAATTGAAACCGATAACAACGAAAACAAGCATCTTTACATTGCAAATGGTCAAAAACTATTTAATTATTCTATAACCGATAGTGGAATAAATATTGTAGAAACCAGAGTCCTTAGCTGTCCGTTAGGAGGTTTCCAGGATAATAATGTTTTGGACATAGCAGATACGTACGGCGGAGACTTACAAGTAGCCTACTCTCCAAACATTGATAAGTATGTAATCGCATTTAATTTTTATGGGAATTTAGCCACAGGCGGAGAAGGGAATTATTATCATATATGGACTGCCAACAGTAATGGATTACTAGGTCAAGACCCTATTTTATGTACCGGAAATATGAAACCTTCTTATGGAATGAACTTTTCTGAAAATGGAAATTATCTTTATGTCTGTTTTGATGACAATCCAAACCCAGGGCCCATCAATAATCCGCTAGGATTGTTTGGCAATGATAATACGCCAGAAGCCATAATGGAATGTGCCCATTTCCAAATGCAAGGAGGCGGTATTACCGTTTCACAAGTGAATCTACCCACCCCTTTATTAAATCACTATAGAGATGCTAATCTTCATAAATCCCGAATGGAAGAGAATATCGTCAACAATTCATACGGTCTGTTACTATGGGGAGATGATGATTTAGAAGCATTAATCAATACCAACAATCCAAACCTCGCTTCCTTTATTGATGTTCCAGGATCTTCTATTCTCAACCCAGTGATTTTTGAAACCCATAGAAATTTTGATCTTTTGGAAGATGTCACAGAGTGGTTTTTCAAAACTCTCCCAAAGCAGAATGTAAATGGTGTGCAAATTCAAGAATATCTAGTCGCAGCTGATTGTTGTAACCAGGCATTAGAATTAACAGGCGTTGGTGACATAACTATTACCGCATCGGGAACGTGGACTCCAACAGACAATCCATTTGACAATAGTGGTGAACCTATAAGAGTATATGGTACGATTACTTTTGCTGATGGTGTCATCCTTAATATTAATAGTATGAATTTTGAATTTGGTGAAAATGGTAGAATGGTCATTAACCAAGGGGCATTTGTAAAACTAAAGTTCGGCTCTTTACTTACATCAGCGTGCGATGTCATGTTGCCAGGAGT
>JAJRRH010000125.1 GCA_024279715.1 Bacteroidota bacterium | reverse complement strand
GTGACTATAGGATTCGGACAGTTGGCACAACTAAAATTTGTTCCAATCACAATGGGGTCTCCACTTATTACTTCCCAGTTGATAAAGTCGTCACCTGTTGCTTGTAAAGTAGTATTTTCACCCGAACAAATAATGATGTCGTCATTAAGAGTAACGCTCAGGCTTACGTTTATTAAAACCGACATGCTGGTAATTCCCGAAACAGGACAACTGTCATCGTGTACGTCTAGAACCAATACCCCTCCATTGTCTCCTGGGTCAGCGGTATAGCAAACTGTGGCTGTCAATGGATTAGAGCCAGTAGTGGTGACCGTTGCACTTGGAAACAAGGCATTTAAATTACTCTCTAATTCCAAGGTAGCATCAGGTATAGGAGACTCAAAGATATAGTCAAAACAAAAAGACTGACCTGTGCACATGTTTATTTCAAAAGGAGAAACCAATTCAGCGGTTCCAGTGAAATCTTCGACACCACTTGAACTTCCTTGGGGTGGTGGTTGGTCACAAGGCAATACTTTGAACTGTATGTCAATAAAGGAACTGCCAATAAGAACTCCCTCTCGATATTCATCCACACGTAAAGTTACGGTATAGGCATCTAATCCTGAAAAAACCGTTGGTGTAAAAGTGACTTGACCCGTGAGCGGATTAAGAGATATTCCACTTATAGGTGAATCAGATGAGTATCCTGAAGCGTAGGATAAGTCAGTGGTGCAAAATCCACCAGGTTCTTGAGCGTTTGTGAATGAATATACTAGGCTATCTTGATCAATGTCAAAAACACTGAAATTAAAATTAGCAGGTTGATTTAAGCAAAAGTAAGGCGCCCAAAGATTTGAAAGTACCGCCGAATTATTACATTCATTACTTGTTTTGAAGATAGAAGCATAGATGCTAAAACCTTCGTCATCCCCTGTATTATCCAGGTTTATCGTAGGACTTCTGTACCCAATTCCGTTCCAATTGATTCTGTATTCACCTGGAGCATCACCGATAGTAGCAGTACCTTCATATTGGTATAAAGTAACACCAGGATACTGACCAGTACCACTTCCGCAGGAACTCAAAGGCAAGTCCTCTTCGCATAGTTGAGAAACCTCCTCTACGAAAACTTGATTAAGTGTGATATTCGAACTGATATCTGAACACTCGTATGATATTCTTACGGTAGTCGTAGGTAAGAACGGTGTTTGTTCATCACAGTTTCTAAAAACATTGAGAATAATCTTGTATTCATTTCCACCGAGGCATTCATAACGCATGTTTGCACCTACTATATGCGACCCATAAGAGTCTATAGAAGAAAATAGCAAAAATATAAATGTAATAATGTACCCAGCTTTCATTACAAGTTCATGATGTAACTTGTAAAGGTACTTATTTTGTGTTCAGTCATCAAATGATTTATAGCATATTGTTTGAATCTTATTGTGATTCAGAGATTTAAAATTCATTAAAAAATCACCAATGGTTTAAGTATTGTCGATTTCTATTTCTTATAGGGACAATGTCGGCAGTTGTTTTTGCAGCAATAACCTCGCCTTAAATGATACTTTTCAGTAAAAACAAGAAGCCCGCTGGGAGTTTTATAAAAATCATCAGGGTCAAGTTTGTCGCTACTTGTGGGGTTACTCATGCTAAGGCTTTGATTATTGCAAAAATACGAAAGATATGTCAGGGCTGCATACTATCTTTGTGGTTAAGTGAATGTAGGAGCAAATGACATATTAGATAAGGATATTCGTAGTAGAATTGATAGGGTAGTTATTAATTCAACGGAAAAGCAAAGCGAGTTGCCCAAATTATCAATGTTACGAGAGGATGAAATACATGTTGATATTTCAGGGAACAAGTGGCGAAAGTTAAAGTATAATATGCAAAAAGCCAATCACTTGAAATATAAGATGGTGTTGACTTTTGGAGGTGCATTTTCAAATCACATCGCAGCAACAGCTGCCGCAGGCCGAGAGTATGGTATTCAGACGATTGGATTGATAAGAGGTGAAGAAAGACTGCCTCTTAATCCCACATTGGCACGAGCCACCTCTGACGGTATGAGAATTGAGTATATCAGTCGATCGGATTATAGGATGAAAGAGGATTATGACTATATTGATAGTCTTCGTATTAGATATGGTCGTTTTTTATTGATTCCCGAAGGAGGTACTAATTATTTAGGAATCAATGGGTGTATGGAAATACTGAATGAAGAGACCGACGATTATGACTTGATTGTAGTTCCGGTAGGAACAGGTGGTACTTTGACCGGCATAGCTTTATCCATTAAAGAAGAACAATCAATATTAGGGTTTTCTGCCCTTAAAGGAGTGGATTATGAACCCTTTATGAAAAATGGAATTGCCAATTTCCTGCAAAATGAAGAGGAGAAGAATCAGATATTATCTCGAATAACGATTCTTCAAGACGTTCAATTTGGTGGTTACGCCAAGATTAACAAAGAGTTGATGGATTTTATTAGAGAATTCAAAGAGGAACAGCATATTTTATTAGACCCCGTATATACTGCCAAGATGATGTTCGGATTAATCCAAATGATAGAGAAAGGTCTTTTGTCAAATTATAAGAATATTCTTGCTATTCACACTGGTGGATTACAAGGACTAACAGGATTTCAGCATAGAGGAATAATTGACGGATTAACATATTTAGGCAAACCCCTAAGTTAATATAGGTCAACTCACTTCTCATAGTCCAAATCCAACAATATTATGTTTATCAAAAAATGAGGTTTATTAACAATATTGTTGCTTTCAATGTAGTTTTGAGTTTTTAAAATTATTATGTATGCCCATTAAACAAGCTATTTCTACAATATTTCTTTCATTGTTAATTACTGCTAGTTATGCAGTGGATGGAGGAGGTGAAGCGAGACAACAATATATTACTAAATGGAAGGATGTCGCAATGCAGCAGATGACTATACATGGTATTCCTGCCAGTATTACTCTTGCTCAAGGAATACTAGAAAGTAGAAATGGTCAGAGTACGTTGACAGTAAAGTCTAATAATCATTTCGGTATTAAATGTCATGATTGGAAAGGCAAGAAGGTGTATGCTGATGACGACAAAAAAAATGAATGCTTTAGAAAGTATAAGAGTGCTGGTCAAAGTTTTGAAGATCATTCTCAGTTTTTGCTTCGGAAAAGATATGCAGACCTGTTCAAACTAAAACCGGACAACTATAAAGGGTGGGCTAAGGGTTTAAAAAAAGCTGGTTATGCCACAGATCCTTCTTATGCCAAGTTGCTAATAAAGATTATTGAACAACATGAACTATATAAGTATGACAAACTAGTCCTAAAAGGAAATTTCGAGTATTCTCCACCTGATGAGATTATTGCAGTAAATGAAAAAAAGAAAAAGGATAAACGAAATGACAAAATGGCTTCGTCATCTTCTAGGGTTATCGACTTGACAAGTAGCTATAATATTAAAAAACACAAGAATAGAATAAAGTATGTCCTAGCGAAGAAAGGAGATAGTATAGAGGGAATAGCGGAATCACTTGATCTTGGATACTGGCAACTAGCTAGATACAATGATCTAGGCAAGAGAAAACAGCTAAAAGAGGGGGAAGTTATATTTATTCAGCCAAAACGAAATTCAAGTAAAACAAAAACACATAAAGTGGTTGATGGAGAAACATTATTGTCCATTTCTCAACTTTATGGTGTAAAAATGAAAAAACTTGAAAAGTACAATGGAATCCGCAAAAGTGAAAAGCTAGCTGTTGGGAAGGTCATTTTGCTGAAAAAGGTAAAGTCCTAGTGTTAAAAGAGTAAGAAATAGTCTCCTTACCATATCTTTCCACAATTTATTTTTGTTCTTTTGTGCTTTAATTAAGGAAGTATGAAAAGCAAGATTAGTATTAAGGAATTATTAAAACTTGAGCCAATTGGCGAAGAGGTAATCGTCAACGGTTGGGTGCGTACTTTTAGGAGCAATAGATTTATTGCATTGAACGATGGATCTACTATTAATAATATTCAGATAGTAGTAGATTTTGAAAAAATGGATGAGTCTATCTTGAAATCCATTAATACAGGGGCTGCCATAGAAATTAAAGGCTCTGTGGTTGAGTCTCTTGGTAAAGGACAAAAAATTGAAATAGACGCCAAAGAGATTATTGTTCATGGAACATGTGACCCCGAAGCCTATCCGCTTCAACCAAAAAAACATTCCATGGAGTTCTTGCGAGAGAAAGCTCATTTGAGATTTCGAACAAATACTTTTTCCTCAGTCTTTAGAATAAGGCATGCTGCGTCTTTTGCGATTCATAAATTCTTTAATGACAGTGGTTTTTATATGTTGCATACGCCAATACTAACTGGTTCAGATGCGGAAGGAGCTGGAGAAATGTTCAGAGTAACCACTTTGGACTTAAAAAATATCCCCTTAAACGAAGAAGGTGATGTTGATGTCACCAAAGACTTCTTTGCTAAAGAAACCAATTTGACAGTTTCTGGGCAATTGGAAGCCGAACTTGGTGCCTTGGCACTTGGAAAGGTATATACTTTTGGGCCGACATTTAGAGCGGAAAACTCTAATACTTCTCGTCATTTAGCGGAGTTTTGGATGATTGAACCTGAAATCGCTTTTGCTGATTTGAAGGATGACATGAAGCTTGCTGAGGAGATGATGAAGTACATATTACAACATGTAATAACTCATTGTAAAGATGACTTACAATTTCTTCATGATAAAGAAATTAAGGAAGAGAGCCAACTGCCAAAAGATAAGCGAAGAGAAATGCCTCTAATGGAAAGATTGTCTTTTGTTTTGCAGAATGATTTCACGCATATTACCTATACTGAAGCAATCGATGTGTTAAGAAATTCTAAGCCTTACAAGAAAAAGAAATTTCAATATCCAGTGGAGTGGGGGATTGACCTACAGTCAGAGCACGAGCGATTTTTAGTAGAAAAGCATTTTAAAAACCCTGTGATAATTACAGATTATCCTGCTGAAATAAAGGCTTTCTACATGAGGCAAAATGATGATGGAAAAACTGTCGCTGCGATGGATGTTTTATTTCCTGGAATAGGAGAAATTATTGGCGGTTCGCAGAGAGAAGAACGCTTGGATGTACTGCTAAAAAAATGCAAAGATTTCAACATCGAGGAAGAGCATGTATGGTGGTATTTAGAGACTAGAAAATTTGGGACCTGTAAACATGCCGGATTTGGTCTGGGATTTGAACGATTGATTATGTTCTTGACAGGAATGACGAATGTAAGAGACGTTATTCCGTTTCCAAGAACACCACAAAACGCAGAGTTTTAAAAAAACAATTTACTATCGCGGGTAATTAACTGTCGTTAGATCCTTTAGACGCTTATTCTTTGATGAATGATCCGTTGAAGACTTCACTTCCATTACTGAACATAAGGAAGCTGTATTGTCCATTAGCAAGACCATTTACATCAATTAGTTCTCCTTCTTTTACTGTTTTCTTAAAGACTAATTTTCCAATAGAATTAAATACTTCAATTTCAGAAACACCATATTTAAGATTAGAATTGAATTGAATAAAATCGGTAGTAGGGTTTGGGTAAAAAGTTAAATGTACTAAACTTTCTGCTTGCTGGTCAATGCCACTAACTAAATCACCACCTTCCGTAATTGTGACAAAGTGATTGGCGTCGATATTGGTATAAGTATCCATAGATCCAGAAGGCCAAGTAACAGTCAGTTGTTCTATTGATTCATAGTTGCTTAATCCAAAATATTGAGTCAGTGAATTCTGTATTCCATAGCTTTGTCCGGATTTAACATCTCTTATTTGAGTACCCCATGGACCAGTAATTGTGATGCGGGCACCAACACCATTAACATTGCTTGTTGTGCCAACTAATGATACAGCAAGATAGTTGTTTTCATTGCCGTCGTTTATTAATAATTGATCTGCCTGATCATTGCCCCAGCCACCATAGCCATTGCTTGCAGTTAGGACATCCACAAAGCCATCATGATTAAGATCACCCAATGCAAAAGAATTAGTCTGCTCATCAATCAAGTCATAATGAATAGTAAACGTGCCATCGCCATTATTCATGGCTATTGCGCAATCTGTTCCTCCAGTCATGATAAAATCAAGATAGGTGTCATTGTCAAAATCTACAAAACTACCTTGTATTGTTAAGAAATTAAACACATCATCGAGCCCAGCCGACTCCGTAGCATCCGTAAAATGTCCTGTACCATCATTAATATAAAAGCGACTATCCACATCATGGTTGCCAACAATTAAATCCATATCACCATCATTATCCATGTCACCAAATCCACCAATCCACGATTGGGCACCAGAAGCCAGACCTCTAGCATCTCCTTCACTAGACCAAGGGTTACCTTCGCCATCGTTCATGAATGCAATGTTAATCCGTCTTGGATCTTCAGGACTTGTCACCCCTTGTCTGCATTTTGCTACAAAGAGATCAAAATGACCGTTATTGTCAATATCTGTAAAACAAGATCCATAATTTCCTGAGTTGTCTGATGGAGTATCCGAAATTGTATAAAGAATGTTTTCGTCAAAGGTATATGTACCTGATCCATCATGTAGGTATACATTGCTCACATCCACGTCATCACAAGCGAAGATATCAAGAATTCCATCATTATTGATGTCAAACGTGTTGATGCCTTGGACAAATATATCATTGAGTCCAATAATCTGTGACATATAGTTGTCATCATCATCTTTTGAGACAATATAAATGCCATTGAAAAACCCACCGGCTATGAGTTCATTAACCCCATTGTTGTCCATGTCACCAACACATAGTCCCCATAAATTTGCCGACCCCGTTTCTGGAGTTTCCATGTCCAAAATGTATTGAAGAGTGAAAGGTGCGTCTGGTTCCTCTTGAAAAGAATAATAAATTGACGTGCCATTGTCTACACGAATTATATCATCCTTGCCATCGCCATTCATGTCCGCTATGCCTATAGCATGATCGCTTACAATGGAAGTATTGGATAGTAAAGGGGTGTTGTTTGTAAACGTGACTTGAGCAATTGAAAAATGAGCAATTGACGTTAGGATTAAAAAGGAAATAAATTTTTTCATAGGGTTTCAAATATATATTGCAAATGTAACAATGCAAAACTCTATTTACAAGGTAATAAATCGTTGATTATTACAAACCCAAAATTGATAATTATAACTATCCGTCCGAATAAATACTTGTATATTTGTATTGGAAAAGATTCCGACCAGTTTATTTGAAAAAGCAGAGAATAGAATATGTTAAAACAGACATTTAATCAGAAGATGTTGCAGAAACTGTCGCCGCAGCAAATACAATTAATGAAGTTGTTACAGTTGCCGACGGTAGAATTAGAGCAAAGAGTTAAGGATGAGCTTGCTGAGAATCCTGCTTTGGATGAAGGAATTTTGGACGAACAAGAAGAAACTCCTGAAGAAGACGTCTTTGAAGACAAGGAAAATGTCAGAGAAGATTTTGATCTCACTCAATATATTAGTGACGATGAGGTGCCGCAATACAAGATGATTGCCAATAATTATAGGGATGACGAGGAAGAGAGGCAAGTTCCATTCGCTTCGGGTATGTCATTTCAGGAGAATCTAATTAGTCAAGTAGGGTTAAAAAAACTCAATGAAAGAGATAAGTTGTTGGCAGAAATAATTATCGGAAATCTTGACGAATCAGGATATCTAAGACGAGAGTTGGATAAAATTGTGAACGACCTGGCCTTTGGGCACAATGTTGAAGTAGTTGTGGAGGAAATTGAAGAGGTATTGTCTGTTGTTCAAGGCTTGGATCCTGCGGGTATTGCTTGTCGAGACCTTAAAGAGTGTCTTATGCTACAGTTGGAAAGGAAGCCGGATTATCATTCTATTAAGATCGCTAAAAAACTTTTAAAGGATCACTTTGAAGCCTTTACTAAGCGTCACTACGATAAGATCTTAACAAAAATGGATATCGATAAGGAAATGTTGAAAGAGGCGATAGATGAGATAGTTAAATTGAATCCTAAGCCCGGTAACTCTATAAAAACTTCTAGTAGACCACTTCAGCAGATTATACCTGACTTTATACTAACGGTAGAGGATGAGGATCTCACATTATCGCTCAATCGAAGAAATGCCCCAGTTTTAAGAGTGTCTCGCGAGTTTTCAGAGCTTCTAAAGGGATTTGGTGATGGCGGTAAAAGCACAAAAGAACAAAAAAGAGCAGTGCTTTTTGCTAAGCAAAAAATTGATGGAGCCAAGTGGTTTATTGATGCCATCAAGCAACGGCAGAACACCTTGATGGTAACCATGAATGCAATATTGAATTATCAAAAAGAGTATTTTCAGACAGGGGATGAGGCTAAGTTGAGGCCTATGATTTTGAAGGATATTGCCGAGATAATCGACATGGATATATCAACGGTCTCACGTGTGGCAAATAGTAAGTATATCCAAACACCATATGGTACATTGTTGTTGAAATTCTTTTTCTCAGAGTCACTTACAACGGATAGTGGAGAGGAGGTGAGCACGCGTGAAGTTAAGAAAATACTACAGGAGTGTATCGATAATGAATCTAAGAGCAAACCCCTAACAGATGCAAAACTTACTGAAATGCTTAAGGAAAAAGGGTATAATATAGCAAGAAGAACAGTGGCAAAATATCGTGAGCAACTCAATATTCCTGTCGCTCGTTTGCGGAAAGAACTATAGACCTTTTAAATTGAAAAGTATTTTCAAAATTGTTAATTACATTTTTCATCCATTGTTAGTGGCTGTTTGGTTGGTTTTTTTACTAGCGTTATTAGATCCCGGGATGACCTTTTTCTTTAATGGGGTGAAAGGGGTTCGGCTATTGGTCATCCTATCTCTTTTGATGGTGGTTATTCCATTGATATTTATGAAAATATTAAAAGAGTTTGGACTTATATCTGGCTTTGAGATGTCTAATAAGAAGGATCGAGTTCAAGCGTTTTCTATTGTGGTTGTTCCTTTCATAACAAATTACTATATGTTATATCATTTAGGAGCGCCTCGTGCTCTGCAATTATTGATATTGGGTATAACTGTTATGCTATTGTTGTTAGCAGCGGTAAGCATCTTCTACAAGATTAGTGCGCATATGGCTGGTATAGGAGGAGGTATAGGTATGATGGCATACTTAGTTCACTATATTGGTTCGGCACATTTCTTCTTTATATTAGCAATTGTCCTAGCTGGCGTTATTGCAAGTGCTCGCTTGTCCGTGGGAGCTCATAGTAACATTGAATTAATTACAGGTTTATTACTTGGGACAACTACATTGTATGTGGTTTTTCTTGTCAATTGGTTACCTATGGTCTAGGAATAAAAAAAGCCAATACAATGATTGGCTTTTAAGTAATATTTTATCAGACGTTTATTTTTTTGCAGAAACCGTTCTCTCTTTTGCTGAAGAGGAGTACATTATTTTTAAAGCCTCCGCTTTTCTTAATTCTTGCTTCACATCCGTAACTATCCGCATTTTAGTATCTTTATCTACTTTTAAAGAAGTTACGATCTTACTTTGCACTGCCTCATCTCTTGCGTCTTTATTATTGGCAATCCAAGGTCCAATTTTATCCAAATCTCCAATGGCACCATCCAGTTGAATGACAGGTTGAGAGCCATATAAATCTATATCTACTGGGATGCCAATATTTATATAATCCACAAGTTCCCTTTTCTTTATTTTTACAATTTCAGATGCGTCGGGTACTTTTACCTCTACAATGACATCTTGCTCTCTCATTACAGTGGTTACCATAAAGAAAAACAATAAGATGAAAATAATGTCTGGTAAGGAAGCAGTAGACAGAGCCTGCATTTTCTTTTTCTTTCCTTTGTTGAATTTTGACATATTTCTTTCTTTTATTGGTTAGGTTCAGCTTCTGATACTTTCTGAGGATATATTTGCCTTACTGCCATGATTATTCTCCTTTCTTCTGGGTTAAGTTTATCCAACTCAAGATAGGTCTTTCTGGAGACCTTGCTCACTAACTCATCTCTAAGTTCATTCAGGGCAGAGGTTAATTCATTTTGAATTTGAATATACATATCATAAGAAGTTCCATTATCATTTTTTAATGAAATTAGAGCAGCTGGTATAAGCGCTTTATATTCACCAAAAAAATTGATAGCGTCTAGTTTTGCACTGTACTTCTTAAGGTTGTTCTTAGCGTTTTGATCCTCTTGATCTTTCGCTAGATATCCCTTGGCATTAGCTATTTTCTGTACGATATCTGACTTTCTCACCCATTCCCTTTCCGTATGAGTATCAACACCAGGTTCATCTTTAAACACACCTTTATTGGTTAAAAATTCAAGGGTTTTATCTTTTAACTGGTCGATTTGTATGAACTCACTTTCAACCAGTAGTTGGTCATTGGAGTTCACCAAAACTCTAAAGACATTTTTTTCTTTTACTGTCTCAGGTTCTTCAATAACATCATCCTCTTGCATTGGTGGTAATTGCCTCATGATGCCAAAATCCTGCGCCATAGTAGTTGTTACCAAGAAGAATATTAAGAGAAGGAAGGCGATATCTGCCATCGATCCTGCATTTATTTCCGTCAGTTCTCTTTTAGCCATTATTTTACAAGTTTTAAAATTTCAGTAGAGACTGCTGCCAAAGCAGCTACTCCTATCAGAATAAGGAAGGAATAAATCCCTGCTCCTGTCATCTTTGATATTCTCTCCGTAATTCCCTCTGCGGCCCAGCCTTCCATTAGATTGCCATTGGCCATGCTATATGCTATCAAAAAGATAATCACAAGACCAGCAATACCTACTAGGGCACCAAGGGAATTCTTAATATTAGTAACGAAGAAGTATAACGCAAATAGTATAGCGATAGCAAATGCAATGATAATTACCCAAATGGATAAATTGATTGCATAGTCAATATACTTGTCATTGCCACCATCCACACCTTTGAAAAGGAGGGTAAGGGCAAAAAACAATCCGATAATAGCGACACCAAATTTTACAATGTTACCTACTATATTTACTGTTTTAGTATCCATTATATTAGTTTGTTAATTTATGTTTTGATAATAAATCTACCAATCCGATAGACGCACTGTCCATATCATTCGTGATGCTATCAATTTTAGATAAGATGTAATTATAAAAGATCTGTAGTACAATTGCTACAAATAGTCCAGATACTGTTGTAATCAATGCTACCTTAATACCATTTGCCACTACTGTTGGAGAAATGTTGTTTGCTTTTGCGATAGCCTCAAATGCTTCGATCATACCAAGAACAGTTCCCATGAAACCAAGCATCGGTGCTAGCGCGATAAATAACGCTATCCAAGACAATCCTTTTTCCATCTGTCCTACCTGAACACTGCCGTAATTAACGACTGATTTTTCAACCATTGCTAATCCTTCGCCTGATCTTTCAAGTCCTTGATAGAAGATACTTGCTACAGGTCCTTTAGTATTACGCAATAATTCTTTTGCCGCATCTACTCCACCTGATGTAAGCGCATCCTCTACTTTTTCCAATAATTTATCGGTATTGGTTTGTGCCATATTAAGATAAATAATTCTTTCGATACAAAGTGCAAGACCAAGTATAAGTGTAATCAATACTAATGACATAAATATATAGCCACCATCAATAAATATTTTTTTGATCTGCTGTTGAAAAGGAACGTCTTTTACCGGTGTACCATCGGCTTGTTCTGTGGTTGATCCTTTGTCTTGTGCTGAAACAGCAGCAGGTACTGCTACAAGCATGATGAATAATAAGGATAGAAGGGTAAATAGATTTTTCATAGTTTACGTTTTACTTTAATTAAACTTTCTTTTTGTTTTGTTTATTGTTACCGTTAATATACTAAAAGCATCCTTTTATGTACAATATTTTACTGCGTAGTGAAATACTGCGGAGAGAGGGGGATTCGAACCCCCGATACCCGTAAGGGCATACACGCTTTCCAAGCGTGCGCCTTCAGCCACTCGGCCACCTCTCCCAAAAAAATACTATAAAAGAACGATTTTGTTCAGCCAAAGTAAATAAAAATATTCAGTTAGAGGAAATATTTTTTCGTTTAATTTTTAATACGCTGATTTGTAGTGGTGTTTCATTTCAAGAGCTGTATTTTAATATTGTAATTTAATATTATAAGGAATGATATCATCAATTATTTGTTTTTATGTATTTTTGCTAAAGATTAAAATGTTAGTATTATGGAATTAAATAGCACGAATGTATTGAGCGCATTAGGGTCAGTTCTTGATCCTGTGGAGAAAAAGGATGTGGTTACTCTTGGCAATGTGAAAGAGTTAAAAATAGAAGGGAATAAAATCTCATTTGACTTGATCGTGAAGAGTGCTGCACTTCAACATAAGAAGCGCATGGAAGATGCTTGCTCTTTTGCTATGGAAAGAAATTTCGGCTCTGAAGTAACCTGTGAAATCAACGTAATAAGCAAAGTGCCTGTGAAGGAGGAGGGAATACCTGGTGTAAAAACAATCATTGCCATAGCTTCTGGAAAAGGTGGTGTTGGTAAATCAACAGTTACGGCCAATGTTGCATTGGGCTTAGCAAAAAAAGGATATAATGTCGCTATTGTAGATGCTGATGTGTACGGCCCATCCATTCCAATTATGTTTAATGTGACGGATGAAACACCAGCTTCTATGGATGTAAATGGCGTCAATAAAATGGTGCCTGTGGAGGCTTATGGTATTAAGATAATGTCTTTAGGGTTTTTTACAGAGCCAAATCAACCTGTAACGTGGCGTGGTGCTATGGTGACAAAAGCACTTAAACAAATGTTCTTCGATACGCACTGGGTAGATATTGATTTTATGTTAGTGGATTTGCCTCCTGGAACTGGTGATATACATCTTTCTCTTGTGCAATCAACTTCCGTGTCTTCGGCTATTATGGTGACGACACCGCAAGATGTTGCTATTGCAGATGTAGTTAGAGGTATTGAAATGTTTAAACTACCCAATATTAATGTCCCTGTTTTAGGAATAATAGAAAACATGGCGTGGTTTACGCCAGCGGAGTTGCCAGATAACAAGTATTTCATTTTTGGTAAAAATGGAGGGAAAGATCTTGCCGAAAAAATTGGTGTACCTTTGATTGGACAATTGCCGTTGATACAAAGTGTACGTGAAGCTGGTGATGCTGGTCGCCCAGCAATTTTACAGGAGTCAACTAGTGTAAATAAATACTTTGTGGATATCGTGGATAAAGTACTGATGTTGCAAGAAAAAAGAGAAAAAGAATTACCTCATACATCCGTGGTTCAAATGACAAAATAATTAAAGTAAACGTGGAAGATAAAATCGAAAAGATATTAAGTGAGCTTCGCCCTTACTTTCAAGCGGACAATGGCGACATTACACTGGTGGAAATCACCAAGGACTTGAAAGTAAAAGTTAGGCTTCATGGAGCATGTAAAGATTGTTCTATGAAGACCATGACGCTAAAAGCAGGTGTTGAAGAAACAATCCGTAGATCATTCCCAGAAATTCACAGCGTTATTACCGTGGACTAGACTGTAAATCTTTTGGGATAATACAAACAGGAATAGGAGCCATTTTATGTAAGTTTGCTTTGTGTCGTTGTTGGTAGATGGCCATTACTTCTTGTTCTCGTTTAGTCATCATTCGTTTTTCTCTTTTACGAATAAATTCCATTGCCCATTCTAGCTCCGGATAAGTAGCTCCAATCTGCATCTCATCCGTTTTTTCATCACCATATAACCCATCCGTAGGTGCTGCATTAAGTATGGTTTTGTCAATGCCTACATGATTGGCTAATTCAAACACTTCCGTTTTATACAAGTCCGCAATCGGCGAAATATCCACGCCTCCATCACCATATTTAGTGTAAAAACCAACGCCAAAATCCTCAACCTTATTGCCAGTTCCTGCCACCAATAACTTATGGTGGCCAGCATAAGTATACAGTGTAGTCATTCTTAATCGAGCTCTTGCATTTGCCATGCTCAGTTCATCTTGAATATCCTTTGGAAAAGTATCCTCCATAGATTTGAAAATAGGACTTAAGTCTATTTTGTCACTTCGCACATTATCGTAATTACTAGTAAGCCACTCGATATGATTGTCAGCACGTGTCACCTGATCTTCTGACTGGTAGATAGGCATGTTCAAAAGCAATACGGGTCTACCTGTTCGAGCACAAAGCGTGGATGTTAAAGCAGAATCCACGCCACCTGAGACGCCAATAACGAATCCCTTGGTGCCTGAATTCAAAGAATACTCTTTGAGCCAATTGACTATGTAGTCAACTACTTTGTCCGCTTGCATGAATAATTTTTAGAAGAATATAGCGATGCTCACTCCTAAATAGTTGTTGATCGCTTTTATATTGTCTTTTTCTTTTTTTACGTTGCCATCTATAATATCTGGATTACCTTGGTCATTGGCAGCGTACGGATTTTTTTTGAATACATTCGTAAGTCCATTGTTCCAAGCCAATGAACCTACCAAGTATGTGTCGCCACTAATATTGTACTCAGCACCTACGCCAACGTTCAATGCAGATCGAAAAGGTTGAATGTCATCTGATACATTTACATCCGTTAAATCAATATTCTCATTCCCGTAAGTTCCTTTAATGTCTGCCTTTGATTTTATTTTAAAACCTAAATCCAATCCAAACTGACCAAAATATGTCAAATAACCAATTTCATTTGTTTTTAATTTAAGTGTTAATGGAATTTGAATGTATTGAAGTTTGTACTTCTCCTCAACAAGACCAAAAGTTAAATGAGTAGTATCTCCATCATGGTATTGTGAGTTTGAGATAGTGCCGCCCAATGAGTTTATCATCAGCCCTGAAGCGAAAGCATAGTTACCAGTGCCAAAATTAAACTCAGCTAATAATCCGTAAGCAAAACCAAATTTGCTAGCTTGTTTTTCAAACACCTCTCCTTCAGGCTTGATGGTGGAAACAGAAGGTAGAATAGAAAAACCAATTCTAAAAGGTCTGTCGTCTTGACTGAATGCCGAAAAGGCAAAAATAAAGGTTAAAATACTGAGGGTAGTTTTTTTAATCATGATAGTAATAATTTGTGTCTAATAAATATTTGTCTTTAAGTGAAATACATCGCTGCATTTTACCGTAATTTGGGCAAATTTAACAATAATAATAATGACACATCGACAAATATTCATTTTCATCATATTCTCATTGTTGATATTGACTAGTTGTGACACGAATAGATTTGATGTCGATATAAACCAAGTTGAATTAGACAATTCGTTCGTTCGGTTAGATGTTGAGCTTCAAAATGGTAGCGATTCTCTTGAAAAGATGAAAGAGGTGCATGATCAGTTGATCGAGAAGTATCCACAAGTTTATACAAGTTATTTTAGCAAGATTCTTCAACTAGGTGATCCCTCTCAGCCTTCTGCATATCAGAATGTATTTGCCTTTGTAAATGATAAAATGATGGTGGAAGTACAACAAGAAGTAAGTGCCGAATTCGGGAAGGATCTAGTAGGTAGACAAAAAATACAAAATGCATTAAAACGGTATAGTGTGTTTTTTCCTGAAGATACCATTCCGAGTGTTGCCATGTATAATTCGGGCTTTAACTATGGAATATATCCAACGTCCAGCTATATAGGAATAGGATTGGAATGGTATGTCGGGGCTGATAATGAGCTTCTCAAGAGATTGCCTCCAAGCCAATTTCCAAGATATTTAAAAGAGAAGATGCAAAGAGAATATCTTCCGTCAGATGCTATAAGAGGTTACCTTTTAGTAAAACATTCTGACAAAGTTGAAGGTAATACGCTTTTAAGTCAATTGGTTTATTTTGGTAAAATAGCATATCTGATGGATGCCTTAATGCCTGAAGAACCCGATTATTTGAAGTATGGCTACACTCTTGAGCAAGCAGAATGGTGCGAAGCGAATGAATTTAATATCTGGAAAACCTTAGTTAAAGATGAGTTGCTCTATGTGAAAGATCGAAAAAAAATAAACTCCTATATTGGTAATGCACCCTATACAAAAGGTTTCTCTGAGGAATCACCGGGGAAACTGGCTTTTTTTATTGGAAAAGTAATGGTGGCTGACTATATGGACGTACATGGTGAGTTGAGTTTAGAAGAGATGATGAGCGCCTCTTCAAGTATGATATTAAAAGAATATAGACCTAGTAAATAGTATTGAATAATGAAAAAGAAAATTGAATTTGAAATTACCATGGATGTGAATCACCTTCCTGAGAAGATCACTTGGGAGGCTGAGGATAACCCTGACGGAAAAAAAGAAGCACAGGCAATCATGGTTAGCATATGGGATAAAAAAGAAGAGACTACCTTGAGAATAGATCTTTGGGATAAGGATTTCACCACCGATGAGATGAAAAAGTTTTTTATTCAAAGCTTGCTAACCATGAATGACACTTTGGAACGAGCCACAGGTGAAGCGGAATTGTGCAAAGGAATAAGAGAGTTCGGTAGAGAATTAGGAAAGAGAATGGGCGTAATAAAAGAGTAATTCCTTTATTCTTCAAAAAATTCATTGGTGTCACCCACGAATTGCAAAAGCTCCTCCCTTCCGTATTTTGAAACAGTAGAGGTGATAAAGTGCTTTGGCATGCTTTCCCACTCTTTGAGCATTTCTTTTTGATAAGACTTTAGAAACTTACCCTTCTCATTACTTGATAGCTTGTCTATTTTTGTAAAAACCATAACAAAAGGAATGTTGTTCAGTCCAAGTTCTTGCATGAATTCTTGATCAATTTTCTGCGATTTGTGACGGCTGTCAATCAATACAAACACACACATTAGATTACTCCTCTTTAAGATGTAATTGATGGTGAATTTCTCCCATTTATGCCGTTCAGTTTTTGAAAACTTGGCATAGCCATAGCCAGGTAAATCTACCAGAAACCAGTCGTCATTGATTAGATAATGATTGATTAATTGTGTCTTTCCTGGTTTAGATGATATTTTGGCTAGTTTAGTATTGTTCGTAAGCATGTTTAGTAACGAGGATTTACCTACATTACTTCTGCCAATAAACGCATACTCGGGAATGTTGGGGTCAGGACACTCGCTTAAACTTGGACTACTTTTGACAAAAACAGCCTTTTTTATTGCTCTAGATTTCTTACTCATAATATCGAGTTAAGCTTGCTTATCAAGCCAGTCTCCAAGATGTTGAATGAATTCTTCTGGTCTTTCCATCATCGGTGCATGTCCACATTTATCTATCCAATAAAGAGTAGAGTCTTTTAAAGTTGCCTGTAATTCTTCCGCAACGTTGGGTGGTGTAATTGTGTCATTTTTGCCCCAAATCAAGCAGAATGGCATAGGGTAGTTTGGGATAACTGACCTCATGTTATGTCTGATTGCTGACTTTGCAATACTCAAAATACGTATAACCTTACTTCTGTTATTCACAGCTTCATGGCATTCATCGACAAGTTCATCAGTCACCATATCAGGGTCGTAAAAAGTAAGAGCAATCTTTTCTCTTAAAAAATTCTTATCCTCTCTCCTTGGAAATGACCCGCCAAAGGCATTTTCATACAACCCAGAGCTGCCTGAAAGAACCATCATGTCCACCTTGTCAGGGTGATCATTTGCATAAACTAAAGCAACATGACCGCCAAGAGAATTGCCAAGAAGACTGGCCTTTTCAATTCCTTTATGCTCAATAAACTCATGTAAAAATTCGGAGAGATTACCAACATTCGTTTTTAGCAGTGGTAATTCATATATCGGTAGCTTAGGAATTAACACTCTATGTGTTTTAGCCAAGAAGTCCGTAACTGCCTTGAAATTACTCAAAGCACCGAATAATCCATGAAGGAGTATGAATGTTTTGCCTTCTCCTTTTTCGATGTATTCGAACTTCCCCTCTTTTATCATCTCATTTTCGAGGTCGCTATAAAATGAATTCAAATCTTTACTCATACGCTCTTTTCTTTCTGTTGATTAATTGCTTCACGATCCTATGATTGCACTAGGGTAAAAGTAGCAATCTTTTAATAACTAAGAATAATTGTTGAAAAAAAATTACCACATCGAATTGGGGATTAAAGTAATGCGAGATATATCCACTTCTTATTGTTTGTGAATAATATTTGTTGACCTGAAAAGCCTGTAATTACTGACTTATCATTGGTTTTCTCTCAGGCGATAAAAGTGGCATGATAAACTTGCTGAGGAAAGGGCTTGTAGGATTGCGAGCGCCATTTTCTTCATTTTTATGTCCTTTCGTGGCAAATAATGGCAAAACGTGTTCATTCGTGGTAAAATATCTTATATTTGCACCCAAATAGGAAAGAATTGGCGATCAATTTATTGGGGACATATAGTTGTAAGATGGATGCGAAGGGGCGATTCATGCTGCCAAAAGGTTTGCGTGAGCAACTTGGTAAGCGAACGGATCAAGGCTTTGTGGTAGGAAGAGATGTGTTCAGTAATTCTTTGGTCATCTATACATTAAAGACTTGGCGACACCTGAGTAAGGAGTTGCACTTGCTCAATCGATTTGTGGAAGATAATGTTCAGTTTTTACGAAGATTTAGTAGCGGAGCTACCATGGCAAATCTTGATAGCCATGGCAGATTGGCTGTCCCAGGTCATTTGATTGAGTATGCCGGTTTAAAAAAAGACTTGATAGTCACCACCATTTCTGATAGAATTGAATTATGGGATAAAGCAACATATAACGAAATGCTTGCGAAAGACATGGATATGGGGCAGCTTTCAGAAAAGGTGATGGGGGATATACGGTCTCAAAAAGAGGAGCGTGAGTAGTTATCATGTTTCCGTGTTGTTAGATGAGTCCATAAGAGGACTCAATATTGATCCGGAAGGAGTGTATGTGGATGTGACATTTGGAGCAGGAGGGCACTCGAAAGAGATTTTGAAAAAATTAAAAAGTGGAAGTCTTATTGCTTTCGATCAAGATGTGGATTCAGAGTCAAACCTGCTTCAAGATGACAGATTGGTCTTTGTAAGGCATAATTTCCGCTACATGAAGAACCATTTAAAAGTAAATGGTTTTCCAAAAGTAGATGGGATACTCGCTGACTTAGGTGTTTCATCTCACCAATTTGATGTGGGAGAAAGAGGGTTTTCAACCAGATTTGACGGCAGGTTGGATATGCGAATGGATCAAGATTCAAGCCTGACAGCGGCAGTCATTGTCAATGAATACGATGAAGTGGCGTTGCAAAGAGTTTTTACGGAAGGGGCTGATTTGAAAAATTCAAAACTTTTGATTCAAAAAATTGTAGACGCAAGAAACGTTAAGCGAATTGAGTCAACATCAGAGTTAAAGGAAGTGTTGTCTGGCATGACACATCCTTCGAAGGTGGCTCAGTTTCTAGCGAGAGTCTTCCAGGCGCTACGAATAGAGGTGAATGAAGAGTTAGGAGCTCTAAAGGCTTTGTTGGATCAAGCGAAAGATGTATTGAAGCCTGGAGGGCGATTGGTAGTTATTTCTTATCACTCTATCGAAGATAGAATGGTGAAAAATTACATCAAGTCAGGAAATTTTGAAGGCGTACTGCAGAAAGATTTATATGGAAATGTGAACAGACCATTCGCTCCAATAAACAGGAAGGTGATTATGCCAAATGAAGATGAAATAAAAGATAATAGTAGAGCACGTAGTGCAAAACTTAGAATAGCAGAAAGACTACATGAATAAGTTTAAAAAACGGGTTAAAGAGAAAAAAGAAAGGAAACGAAGTGCCTTTTCCAAAAACTTGGTCAATGTGCTTAATGGCACTTTTCTAGGAAAGGACAATATGATAGCGCAGTTGCCTTTTATTTTTTTCTTAGTGACTATCTCTATAGGTTATGTCAGTTACGGATATTATGCCGAAAAAACAGTCAAACAGCTTTCAGTATTAGAAGCGGAAGTGAAAGATTTGAAGTCGCAGAATCTGTCTTTGCAATCTAAATTGGAATTAAAAAAGCAACAATCTAGTGTTGCAGTGTCTATTGCAAGCCTTGAGTTGACCGAGTCAATTGTTCCGCCATTCAAAGTAGTGGGAAATGAAAAAATAATGACGGATTAATGAAAAAGGAGACTAGGTTATATATCGTTTTTCTGCTTGTAGGAGTATTTGCTATTGCAATTCTCGTGAGGTTGTTTATGGTGCAATACGTAGAGCCTAAAGAGTGGAAAGAGATGGCGCAAAACTTTGTTACTGAGTATCGAGATATCGAAGCTACGAGAGGTAATATATACGCAGCAGATGGAAGCCTTCTGGCAACAACGCTTCCGCATTATGAAATACGCATGGATCTTACGGTTGATGCGCTTACTGACGAAATATTTAATGATAATATAGATGGATTGTCAGAAGGGCTTGCTGATCTATTTAAAAGTAAAGGAAGAAATAAAACATACTATAAAAACCGACTAAAGGAAGCTCGCAGAAAAGGCAACAAGTATTGTCTCGTAGAGAAGGCCGTAGAGTATGGTGAAGTCCAAAAAGCGAAAGAATTGCCGATATTCAATAAAGGTAGATTCAAGGGAGGGGTGATTTTTGAAAAAGAAAACAAACGTATTTACCCATTTGGAGTATTGGCATCTAGAACCATTGGATACTATAGGGATAGTGTCAATAAAGTTGGTTTAGAAGGAAGTTTTGCCAAGCTTCTAGGAGGTACAAATGGTAAAAGACTTGAGCGAAGAATTGTTGGTGGTCAATGGATGCCCGTCGGGGATGGTAATGACGTAGAGCCTGTGGATGGTTTTGATGTTTACACGACTATTGATATTAATATTCAGGATGTTGCAGAATCTGCTTTGCTGAAACAATTGGAGAAAAATGATGCGCAATATGGTACCGTGATATTAATGGAAGTCAAGACAGGGTATGTCAAAGCAATAGCCAATCTCGAACGGGGTAAGAACGGGAAGTATGGAGAGTCTTACAACCATGCGGTAGGGACAGCAAGTGAGCCAGGTTCTACATTTAAACTTGCCTCGGTACTTGCATTGTTAGAAGAAGGTGTTGTGAAAGTAACAGATTCAATAGATACAGAAAATGGAAAAACTAAATTTTACGACCGAGTCATGCGTGACTCCAATAATAAAGGATATGGAGTGATAAATGTGGGGGAAGCGGTAGAACACTCCTCTAATGTTGCTATCTCCAAATTTGTAAATGAAGGATTTAAGAATAATCCTCAACAGTTCATCGATAGATTATATAGCATGGGACTTGGGCATTCTTTAGGGGTGAGTATTAAAGGTGAGTCAGTACCGTACATTAAAAACACTTCTGATAATTCATGGTCTGGGGTGTCTCTTCCTTGGATGTCTATTGGATATGAAGTGACACTTACGCCATTACAGATATTGGCTTTTTATAATGCTATTGCTAATGACGGTAAACTTCTTAGGCCACAATTTGTATCAAGAATAGAAAAAGATGGTGAACTAGTTAAGGAACTCCTGCCCGTAGTGCTTAATGAAAGTATCGCTAGCAAACATTCAATTGATGCAGTTAAAAGTATGTTGGAGGATGTAGTGGTAAAAGGAACAGCCAAAAACCTTAAAAACACATCATTTAGTATTGCTGGTAAAACTGGTACAGCCCAAATAGCCACCAATGGACGGTATACCAATGATGGACAAAAATCTTATCAAGCATCATTCGTTGGGTATTTTCCAGCGGATAATCCTCAATACTCTTGCATGGTGTTGGTGAGTGCGCCTGGCAAAGATGTATATTATGGCAATCAAGTAGCTGGTCCAATTTTTAAAGAAACAGCTGAGAAAGTTTATGCCAAGAACTTCAGTATTCAAAAGGATTTTGATCGTCAAATAGTTGAAACATCAACCAAACTTCCCATTTCAAAAAATGGAAATAGAGATGAGCTTACACAAGTTTTCGAAGCATTGAAGGTGCCAGTAAAAACTTCTACTGGAAGTTCAGACTGGGTAACAACGACTACTGGTAAGGATGCCGTAGGTTTGAGTAACATTAATTTCAAAGAAGGAAAGATGCCAAATGTTGTTGGTATGGGACTAAGTGATGCGATATATCTTCTTGAGTCTGCCGGATTGCGTGTCGATGTTAATGGAAGAGGTACAGTGAAAAAACAATCGCTGATTCCAGGGGAAATCGTCATAAAAGGAACTCTGATAAAAATACAATTGGATTCGTGAAATTATTCAAAAACATATTGTACAAGGCTGGGATTGTTGAGTTGCATGGGGATACTGGAATTGCCATAGAATCAATCCATGTGGATTCACGTGAGGTGACCAGACAAAGTGTGTTTATAGCAATAAGAGGAACAGATACCGATGGGCATTTGTACATAAATACTGCCATAGAGAAAGGGGCAGTGGCAATAGTCTGTGAAGTGCTTCCTGAGAAAATGGCAGCCAATATAGCCTATGTAAAAGTTAGCGACCCACAAAAAGCACTCGCTTATCTCGCTGATAATTTTTATAATAATCCTTCTTCAAAATTAAAGTTAGTCGGAATTACAGGAACCAATGGAAAGACAACTGTAGCCACATTACTCTATGAGCTTTTCAGAAAACTAGGGTACAAAGTAGGGCTTGTAAGTACTATCGTCAATAAAATTCAGGGCAGGGAGATTCCTTCAACACACACCACGCCAGGTCCAATTAAACTGAATCACTTATTCAGCCAAATGGTTAATGAGGGAGTAGAATACTGTTTTATGGAAGTGAGCTCTCACGCTATTGATCAGAAACGTATTGAAGGGATCTCATTTATAGGAGGTGTCTTTACCAATATCACTCAGGATCATTTAGATTATCATAAGACATTCAAAAGCTATATTGAAGCAAAAAGAAAATTCTTCGACGGGCTTAGTCCTACAGCTTTTGCGCTATACAACTGTGACGATGTTAATGGCGGGGTGATGGTGCAGAATACTCGCGCAAGAAAGTACTCAATGGCTTTGAAAACCATGGCGGATTACAAAGTAAAAGTCTTAGAAAATCACTTTGACGGCCTGCATCTATCCATTGACAATAAAGAAATATATACCGCAATGGTAGGTTTGTTTAATGCCTACAATCTATTAACGGTATTCGCAGTGGGTGATCTTTTAGAGCAAGATCACATGGAATTACTAACTAACATTAGTATGCTGGGTTCGGTAGAGGGTAGGTTTCAGTTTCACAAATCAGATAATGATATCATGGTGATTGTAGATTATGCCCACACGCCAGATGCACTTCAAAATGTACTCAAAACCATAAAGGACATAAGCACCGGAAATGAAAGTATTATCTCAGTCGTAGGCTGTGGTGGGGATAGAGATAAAGGGAAGAGGCCTAAGATGGCTTCAAAAGCGTGTGAATATTCGGATAAGGTGATTTTCACCTCCGATAACCCTCGTAGTGAATCGCCAGAGAAAATTATTGAAGATATGAAGAAAGGTGTTCAACCTATTCATTTCAAAAAGACAATCTCAGTAGTTGACCGAAGAGAGGCAATAAAAACAGCTTGTAATCTCGCTTTGCCCGGAGATATCATCTTGATTGCGGGTAAAGGTCATGAGAAATATCAAGAGATCAACGGGGAAAGATTCCCATTTGATGATCAGAAAGTAGTGAATGAAATCTTAAAAATGTTAGAGAAATAATGCTTTACTATTTATTTGAATACCTCGAAAATGAATTCCAAATGCCAGGTGCTGGAGTGTTTCAATACATTTCTTTTCGGGCGGCTATGGCATTTATATTATCCATGGTGATTTCTTTAGTGTTTGGTAAAAAACTAATCAATTTACTGCAAAAGCAACAAATCGGTGAAACCATAAGAGATCTTGGATTAGAAGGGCAAATCCAAAAACAAGGAACACCTACGATGGGTGGACTTATTATTCTAGGAGCCATTATCATTCCGACTCTTTTACTAACAAAATTGCATAACGTATATATCATAGCATTGCTTATAGCTACAGTGTGGCTGGGAATGATTGGTTTTATCGACGATTACATTAAAGTGTTTAAGAAAAATAAAAAAGGACTGGCAGGAAAATTCAAAATTATTGGACAGGTAGGTGTTGCGATTATTATTGGAGTACTATTATTCTTTAATGACCAAGTCACAATAATGGAAAAAGTGCCATTAAAATCGTCTATTTCTGAATTGAGAAATGCCAATTCGGTCGACGACGTTCAATACAAATGGGTAGAATCTAACTCTACTAAAACAACCATACCATTTGTAAAAAACAACGAATTTGATTATTCAACCCTCGTCTCCTGGATGGGCGATGGGTACGAGAAGTATACCTGGATAGTATTCCTTCTTTTCACAATATTTATAGTCACATTTATATCCAATGGCGCCAATATGACCGACGGATTGGATGGGTTGGCAACAGGAACGTCTGCTATTATAGGTATCACACTAGGCGTTTTTGCTTATGTGTCGGGCAACGCAATTTTTGCGGATTACCTCAATATAATGTACATCCCTCATACAGGAGAATTGGTGATATACATTAGTGCATTCGTGGGAGCGTGTATTGGGTTTTTATGGTATAATTCTTATCCAGCACAGGTGTTTATGGGGGATACAGGAAGCCTTGCAATCGGTGGTATTATCGCTGTGTTTGCAATCGCAATACGTAAAGAAATGCTACTGCCAATAATATGTGGAGTATTCGTTGTTGAGAATTTCTCTGTCATGATGCAAGTGGGGTATTTTAAATATACCAAAAAGAAATTCGGAGAAGGTCGTCGCATATTTAAGATGGCGCCATTACATCATCATTACCAGAAAGGAGGCTATCATGAAGCAAAAATTGTGTCAAGATTTTGGATAATAGGAATACTGCTGGCAGTATTGAGCATAGTCACATTAAAACTGAGATAAAGATGATTTGTGTGCTAGGTGCAGGGAGAAGTGGAATAGGTGCGGCAAAACTCGGTCGTAAGAATGGAGAGAAGATTTGGCTGTCAGATTCAGGCGTCATTAGTGAAGAGAATAAAAAAGTTCTTTATAGTTTGGGAGTAGAATGGGAAGAAGGAGGTCACGATTGGAGTAAGATTTTAAATTGTAGTCTTATTGTGAAAAGTCCTGGAATACCAGATACCGTTGAAGTGATTGTCAAAGCTCATCAAGAGGGAGTCACAGTGATTTCCGAAATTGAATATGCGTCAAAATACACTCAATCCAAGTTGATTGCCATTACTGGTAGCAATGGTAAGACCACAACTGCCTCATTGACCCACGATATTCTCGTTAAGGCTGGTGTAAATGTAGGTTTGGTAGGTAATATAGGCAAGAGTTTTGCTGAATCAGTGGCAGAGGACTCGCATGACGTTTATGTCATCGAAGTGAGCAGCTTTCAATTGGATGGTATCATAGATTTCAAACCCCATATTGCTGTACTACTCAATATTACACCTGATCATCTTGATAGATATGATTACAGTTTTGATTCATATCGTGATTCTAAATATAGAATAGCGATGAATCAAACAGCAGAAGATCACTTCATATACTGTGCCGATGACGCTGGTATTACTGAGGTGATAAAAAACAAAAACATTTTGGCCCATCAATATCCTTTTTCAATAAACGAAAATGATGGAATGACCGGATATTTAAATAATGAAACATTAATAATAACAACTAAAATAAACACTTATAACATGTCAATATACGAATTAGCACTACAAGGAAAACATAATATTTATAACTCAATGGCAGCTGGCATTACCGGCCGTATTTTGGAGTTAAAGAACGATTTTGTAAGAGAAAGCCTAAGTAATTTCCAAAGCATAGAACACCGATTAGAGTTTGTAGCCAAAGTGGATGGAATAGATTTTGTCAATGACTCTAAAGCCACTAATGTGAACTCTACGTGGTATGCATTAGAAAGCATCAAAGATAAAACCGTTTTAATCCTTGGAGGACAAGATAAAGGAAATGACT
>JAJRRH010000124.1 GCA_024279715.1 Bacteroidota bacterium | reverse complement strand
ACATGTTTGTAGCTCCCAGAGGAGCGACATGTTTGTAGGACATGTTTGTAGGACATGTTTGTAGGACATGTTTGTAGGACATGTTTGTAGGACATGTTTGTAGGACATGTTTGTAGCGACATGTTCGCAACGACATGTTCGTAGACATGTCAATCAAAACGTCAATAACATCAAGTCAACAACATAACATAATTTCAAAATACAATCAAACACAACCTTCCCCCACAAAAACAACAACACAAAAAAAGCGGCTTCAAATATTTGACGCCGCTTTAAATAAAATTAATTAATCGTATTATTTGCTAACTGGTGCACCAGCTGCTGGTGTTTTTTCAGGAGCATTTGTTGAAGAAGGTGCAAGCACTTTTCCTTTAATACGCAATACTTTAGTAGGAGCATTAACAGCGTTAGTACTAACTGTAACAGACTTGTTGATAGGTCCAACTCTCTTCGTATCATATTTCACTTTCATGATAGTGCTTTCACCTGGCATAACAGGCTCTTTGCTCCACTCTGGTACTGTACATCCACATGAACCTTTTGCATTAGAGATAATCAATGGTTCGTTACCTTCGTTTGTGATTACAAACTCGCAGTAAGGCTCGCCATTTTTTTCTATCTCACCGTAATCGTGCACATCTTTATCTACTGAGATGATTGGTCCGTTTTGTGTTGCTACTTCTTTCGTTTGAGCGTTAACACTGAATGATGCTACAAGTGCGAAAGCTAAAAATAAAACTACTTTTTTCATGGTTATATTATATTTAATTATTATTAATTTCTTATTTATTGATGGGACAAATATAGATTCTTTTTTCTGTTGTTATAAAATTCTAACATTTCTTTAACAAATTATTTCTTTGTCTACTTTTATATACGAAGGCATAGAATTTAGTTGTGTTTTTTAACAAGTGTATAACAAAATTTTTCTGATCACCTATTGTCAATCACCTCTACGCCGGGGTGTTTTGACTTGTCAAACCTAAAATCAATGGCAGGGTAGTGCTCTTTACTGAAATTCTCTAAGTTATAGGTAACATCCGTTCCGTCCTTTCCAAGTATTTTGACAGTGCTCACTTCCAATGCATCGCTTTTTACAAAAAGCAGAATCGTGTGGTAGTCCTTGTCCGCAGGGTCCGTTGGAAATAATTTAATCTTATCGCACAACACCTCATCCACTTCTTCTTGTCCTGCATAACTACTTTTGAAACCTTCTTCCCACAGAGTGAATATCTTGGTAGGATTAATGCCTTCGTCAAAGGTATCTTCAATATCTGAGATCATCACTTCATTGTCTGACGAACTATAAGACCATACCGTGATACCATCACTTAGTATAACAAGGTCACCAAAGGTTAACTCAAATTTGTCACCGGCTACTTTGATGCTTCCACTTTGTGTCGATTCCATATCGGCTTGTTTGTCTTCAATTTTATTGGTGAAGGTAGCAGAGTAGGAGGGGATGCTCTTCATCTTACGGCTTAGTTTGTCTAGGATCTCAGTGGATTTGTCATCCTGGGCTTGGATACCCGTGAATTGTACTAGACACAATGCGAGTATTAATAGGTGATTAATTGTCTTTGTCATGGTATTATATTTCTTCATTCACAGTATCCTTATTCAAATACTGTTCCAAAGTATATTCGTCAGGCATTAAAACCTTCCTAGCCTTTGATCCTTCAAACGGGCCAATGATATTTGCCACTTCCAATTGGTCGATAATTCTACCCGCTCTATTATATCCTATTTTCATCTTTCGCTGCAATAAAGAGGCTGATCCTTGCTGATGCATCACTATGATACGGGCTGCATCCTCAAATAAAGCATCCCTATCAGACTCATCAATAGAGTCCACACCGCCTACGGCTTCATCTTCTACCTCTGGCAGGTGAAATGCAGATGGATAGGCCTTTTGAGAACCAATAAAGTCACATAATTCTTCTACCTCAGGTGTGTCTACAAATCCACACTGCAGTCTTATCACTTCATTGCCTGTAGAAAGTAGCATATCTCCTCTACCGATTAATTGATCTGCGCCACCAGCATCAAGAATAGTTCTAGAATCTATTTTAGAAGTCACTCTAAAGGCTATTCGGGCAGGGAAATTGGCTTTTATCGTACCAGTAATGATATTCACAGAAGGTCTTTGTGTAGCGATGATTAAATGTATGCCAATTGCTCTTGCCAATTGAGCCAACCTTGCGATCGGCGCTTCTACTTCTTTTCCAGCCGTCATCATTAGATCCGCAAATTCATCCACCACTAAAACAATATAGGGTAAAAATCGGTGACCATTTTCAGGATTTAATTTTCGAGCAATAAATTTAGCATTGTATTCCGCAAGATTACGAACCATCGCATTCTTCAAGAGGTCATATCGCTGATCCATCTCCACCGTAAGCGACTTTAGAGTTTTTACTACTTTGTCCGTTTCAGTAATGATAGCTTCCGCTTCATCCGGTAGTTTAGCGAGGTAGTGTCGTTCTATTTTGTTGAATAGGGTAAGTTCTACCTTCTTTGGATCTACCATCACAAACTTAATCTGAGATGGATGCTTTTTGTATAGTAGGGATACAAGTATGGCATTCAGTCCAACCGACTTACCCTGTCCTGTGGCACCTGCCATCAATAGGTGGGGCATTTTTGCCAAATCAGCTACATACGTTTCATTAGCAATAGTCTTGCCCAATGCAATCGGTAATAACATTTTTGAATTCTGAAACTTCTCGGAGGCAATCAATGATTTCATGCTTACCATGTCGGGCGATGCGTTTGGTACTTCGATGCCGATTGTTCCTCTACCCGGAATCGGAGCTATAATACGTATGCCTAAAGCAGAAAGACTCATAGCAATATCATCCTCTAGGTTTTTTATTTTTGAAATTCGAATGCCCTTTTCCGGGATTATTTCGTAAAGAGTGACGGTAGGTCCAATGGTTGCTTTGATCTTATCGATGCCGATTTTGTAGTTGCCAAGAGTTTCAACAATACGGTCTTTGTTGGCTTCAAGCTCTTCTTGACTCACACTCAGCTTTCCTGTTCCATGTTCTCTAAGAATGTCAATTGGTGGAGATTGGTAATTGGATAAATCCAATGTAGGGTCATATTCGCCATATTCCTGCACCAATTTATTAACTTCTTTATCGGTCATGACAGCTTCCTCCTTTGCAGTTTCTACTATGAAGTCTGAGTCTTCTTCATCTGCTTTGGGGGTCAGCTCTGAGGGTTTAGTGTCAAGAAGAATGCCATCAGCTGGGCCATTACTTGATAATAAGTCATCTAAAAGTGAGGATTCGATAATGTCCTTACTTTGAGAGTCTAGGGGAGTCACAGTTTCTGTTTCCAAAGTAATACTAGGTTCCGTGTTCGTCTCAAAGGTTACTTCTACTTCTGTTGCGTCCGGGGGTTCATTACTCACAGGTAGCGGAATGGTTTTAGAGACATTTTCTTTGATAGGGTCGGTTTTATGAGAAGTTGTACTAGAAGTCTCAATATCTCCGTTGCTTTCTTGCTCTTCAGAACTAGGTATAAAACTCTCAATCATAGCACTAATCGCGCTAAAGTTCGGTTTGAATAAAAAGATAAGGAAGGACGCTATGCCAAAGAGTATAAATGTTCCGGTACCAATATTCCCCACCAAGGATGTTAACCATAGTTTAGTCTGATATCCAAAAGTTCCACCAAGCAGGAGGTTGTTGTCTAAGAAGAATCCGCTAAAAATAGAAGCAAGAAAAAGACTAACCACAGAGATTATTGCCGTCTTGATAAACGGGAATAGTTTTGTTTTAAAGACAAGTTTTATGCCTGCCACCAAGGCAAGGAAGACAAAAATGTAAGAGGCTATTCCAAATCCTTTGTAAATGAACATATGGGAAAAAAGCGCACCTACTTTTCCTAATAGATTCTCCGCTTTAATCTCTTTGTCAAGGAAGTATTCACTCATGCTAAGGTTTAGCAACGAATGATCTTCTTGCCAATGCACGAGGTAAGATGAGAAGCTTAAAAAGGTCAGTATACTACACGTTATCAAGAATATCGAGACAACTGTACGAAACTCCTTGCCAAAGAAAAAGGATTTGATGCCAAGGTTTAATCCCGGAGAGGATTTCTTTTTGGGAGTACTTTTTTTAGAGGTACTTTTCTTTGCTCTCGAAGGAGCTGGCTTTTTCTGGTTTTTAGGTCTGTTTTTCATCAACTAGGACATGGCTGTGATTCATACTATGAAACTATCAAAGATAGCCTACACTTTAAGTCATAACGCTCAAACACAGATTCTATTTCAACAAAAGCCTGTGTAAAGTTTGACTATGATGAATTACGTTAAATTGAAGTGACTAATAGTCTCTAAGAACAAGGAATAAAAAAAGCCCTAAGGAATCTTCCTTAGGGCTTTTTTGCTATTGTTGATAAAGTTTTTATATTGAAAATGAGTCCATTATCTTTTCGAATTCGATTTTGAGCACATCGTAATGCACTTCCTTGAATCCCGTTTCTTTTTGAATAGTTTCATCTTTTACTTTTTCATAAGATATGTTTGAGGCGACTATCCTTGCTCTAGTGTCGAACTGTTCTATCTCATAGGCAAGCATTACACCATCAATTTCTGAAAATGGATTACACCAGTTCGGATCCGTAATTTTAAATTTATCCGTATAGTATATTATGATATCTGGCGTATTCAAGTCGTGGAAGACACCAGTTACTTTTTTACATTCTATCCCCGCAATTACTTTCGTCTCAGTAGACGGTATAAGTGTGAATTTTGGAAAGTCATCCTTGAATGTAAGCATCTCGTCTTTACTCATGTCACAAGTAACTTTTTTCTTGAAAATCTTAAGCATTTGAGTAAATTTCTTTTCTTTAGAGTCCACAATATTAAGACTTTTGAATATGCCACCGTAAGTTTTAATTTGAGTCCTGTATTGATCGCCTTTGATCGTCATTGTCATCTTGTCTGGGAGGAATGAGGCGGACAGTCCGTCGGATTCTATGTACGGAAACGAAACGTCATAGTCGATCGTTGCCTCAGTAATTTTTTTGGATAAATTGAGGTTGAGTTTGGTAGACTCTGTACACCCAAATAGTAGCGCGGTAAATAATACCAATATTCCAGTTTTCTTCATATAGCTTTTAATTTTCATCACATTTCTTCTGCACGCTTTTGTTATCAATAGATTTACGGTTGGTAAGCGATTCAAATTCCTTTGATTTACGTGGTTTACGTTTTTTATTGCAAAAGGTTTTAAAAAAGCATTTAAAATGATGTAATTTGCAAGCAAATAGCAAGGATTATGGAAGAAATACGGCCTTTTGTGCAGAATGAAACAGATGAATTGGTAGCTGTTTTACTCGGTATTGCAAGTGACATGGGTGGAGTGCCACTTCTTAAAGATACTTATGATCCTAAGTCTAAAGAGCATATCGAGGCAGGTACATTCCCCAAAGAGGAAGATTTGATCGAAGAGATTGATGGGTTTGCTGCCGTTTTGAGGAAGTATGGGGTTAATGTATTGAGACCTAGCCTTATTCCGGGTTGTAATCAGATTTTTACGCGGGATATCGCATTTGTGATCGAAGATAAGATAGTGATTTCTAATATGATCGGGGATAGAGCGGAAGAGCAAGAAGCGATTAGGGGGTTGATTGAAAGTGTTGATGAGGACAAGGTCGTACGAATGCCGAAGGAAGCAAGAGCCGAAGGGGGGGATGTGATGTTGTGGAATGAGTACATATTTATTGGTTATGAAAAGGAGCCTGACTTCTCTGCTTATAAGACCTCCCGAACTAATGAAGCCGGAGTAGCTTTTATCCAAGAGTTGTTTCCTAGTAAAAAAGTCAAGGCGTTTGAATTAAATAAATCAGATACCATCGCTCGAGACAATGCACTGCACCTAGATTGTTGCTTTCAACCAATAGGTACAGACAAAGCTATTTTGCACCGTCAAGGTTTTAAGGTTCAAGAGGAATTTGATTTTTTAATATCGTACTTTGGAGAAGATAATTGTCTGTTAATTGATAAAGAAGAAATGTATAACATGGGATCTAATGTGTTTTCGATTTCTCCTTCTGTCATAGTGTCTGAGCGGGGATTCTTGAGGGTTAATGAACAGTTGAGGAAATGGGGGTTTGTAGTAGAAGAAATTAAATATAATGAAACGGCTAAGATGGAAGGACTTCTAAGATGTTCTACCATGCCGCTAATAAGAAAGAAAAATGAATAAGCAAGTGACAGATACTATATTGATGGTGAGACCAGTGGATTTTCACTTTAATCATGAGACGGCAAAGAATAATTACTACCAAAAAAATGATGTGGATTCATCTGAAATGACCATAAATGAGTTAGCGACGAAAGAGTTTGATTCTTTTGTGGATACGCTAAGGTCGAAAGGAATTAATGTCATTGTAGTCGATGATTTGGCAGACCCCGTGACGCCGGACTCTATTTTTCCAAACAATTGGGTCTCTTTTCATGAAGATGGAAGCGTAGGACTTTACCCGATGTTTGCAGAGAATCGAAGATTGGAAAGAAGAAGTGATATTATAGAAACATTAAGGGATGAAGGTTTTAAGGTTAGTCAAATCAAGGACTTGACAGAAGCAGAGATGGATGGCGAGTATCTTGAAGGTACAGGTTCAATGGTTCTTGATAGAGAAAATAAGATTGCCTATGCGGCAATTTCCGTTCGAACCTCAAAAGAGGTGCTTAAGGATTTTTGTAAAGGATTTGGATATGAAGCGGTTGATTTTGTAGCGTATCAAACAGCGAATAATCAACGTTTGCCGATTTATCATACCAATGTAATGATGTGTGTCGCAGACCAATTTGCGATACTCTGTGCCAATGCAATTAGTGATATGGTAGAGCGGGATAAAGTGATAGATAGGTTAGAGATCACTGGAAAAGAATTAGTGTATATATCAGAAAGACAGAAATATAACTTTGCAGGAAATATGCTGCAGTTAGCAAATGCCGATGGTGATAAGTTCACGGTTATGTCATCTGCAGCTTACGAGTCACTGAGTGAGGACCAGATAGAAATTATTAAAAAGTATGGAGGAATAATCCATAGTTCATTGTCCACTATTGAAAGACTAGGTGGGGGAAGTGCGAGATGTATGATGGCGGAAGTGTTTTTACCAAGAAATTAGAAGATGAAAAAAATTGAAGATATAATTATTCAGGGTATAAGAGATGCACTTAGTGGTACATTGAATATTGTCGTTGAAGATAAGTTTTTGGCCTTGCAAAAAACCAAAAAGGAGTTTGAGGGAAGTCTTACCCTTGTCGTTTTTCCATTTGTCAAACAAGCTAAGATGGCACCTGAAAAACTAGCCAATATATTGGGAGAAGTCCTTGTGGATAGTGTAGAGGAAATAGATTCGTTTAATGTAGTCAAGGGATTCTTGAATTTGGTGATTTCTGCAGCATACTGGAAAAATGCGTTGGAATACATCTCTGACACAGAGCAGTATGGTTTTTCAAAGCCTAATAGCAAACCACATTGCATGGTGGAGTATTCTTCCCCAAATACTAACAAACCGCTTCATCTTGGGCATCTTAGGAATAATTTTCTTGGATATTCAGTGTCTGAAATTCGTAAAGCAAATGGACATGAAGTGACCAAAGTGCAAATAATCAACGACAGAGGAATTCATATTTGCAAATCTATGCAAGCTTGGATTTCTTCAGGGCTTGAAGAAACTCCTGAATCTACTGGGATGAAAGGGGATAAGTTGGTAGGGAAGTATTATGTGGAATTTGATAAGCAGTATAAGAAGGAGATAGCTGAACTAATCGGTGAGGGTCAAGATAAAGGAGAAGCGGAAAGAAATGCTTCTTCTATTGAAGCCGCTAGAGAGTTACTTGTCAAGTGGGAGAGTAAAGATCCCGAGGTTTACGCTTTATGGGAGAAGATGAATCAATGGGTTTATGATGGGTTTGAAAAGACATATGATGATATGGGGGTGGATTTTGATAGGATTTATTATGAATCGGAAACCTACTTATTAGGCAAGTCAGTCGTAATGGACGGATTGGCAAGCGGGGTATTTGAACAAGAGGATGACGGATCAATATGGATAGATCTGACCGCTGAGGGTTTGGACAAGAAAATACTGCTTAGGTCTGATGGTACGGCAGTTTATATGACGCAAGATATCGGAACTGCCATAAAGCGTTTTGAGGAATTTCCCTCCTTGAAAGAATTGGTATATATCGTCGGCAACGAACAGGATTATCACTTTAGAGTTTTGTTTTTAATCCTAAAAAAGCTTGGTTACGTGTGGGCGAGTGATTGTTATCACCTTTCATACGGCATGGTTGATTTGCCTGAAGGGAAAATGAAGTCGAGAGAGGGTACAGTGGTCGATGCCGACGATTTGATGCTTCAAATGTCAGAAACTGCCAAGGAGATAACCGAAGAGCTTGGTAAGCTAGAGGGTATGGAGGAGAGCGAAAAGAACGAGCTTTACAGAATGATAGGAATGGGTGCATTGAAGTACTATCTATTGAAGGTGGATCCTAAGAAAAGATTGCTTTTTAACCCTAATGAATCCATAGATTTTAACGGAAACACCGGGCCGTTTATCCAATATACTTATGCTCGAATGCAAAGTTTGATGAGCAGATATGGTAAAGCAATACCAAACGTAAGTCATGATGCAGGGTGTAACTCTTCTGAGCTAGCTTTGATTGAACTGTTGTATGATTTTCCTGAAATTATCTCAAATGCGTCTGATGGGTATTCCCCCGCTTTATTGGCTAATTATTTGTTCTCTCTAGCGAAGACGTTTAATTCCTTTTACCAAAGTTCAAATATCATGAAGGAAACAGATGGTGATATACAGGGTAATCGAATGGTGTTGGTACAGGTGACGGCAGGGGTTATTAAGAGAGGAATGAAGTTGCTGGGTGTAGGCGTTCCAGACCGAATGTAGTCGATGAATTAAAGATTAACTTAGATTAATTAATTTTAATTACCTTTGTAGCAATTATTTTATTAAAAAGAACAAAGTATTATGGATATATTAAAAATGTTGTTGTCTAGCATAGGAGATAAAGGATTAGACACAATGGCTCAGAAAGCCGGAATGAACAAAAACCAAGCAGCGACCGCTTTGGAAGGTATTTTGCCAACTCTTTTAGGGACAATGGCAAAAAATACATCTACTCCTGAAGGAGCAAATGGTCTTTTAGGAGCATTAGACAGAGATCATGACGGAAGTGTATTGGATGACGTGATGGGATTCCTCGGTGGAGGAAATAGTGAAGGTATAGGTTCAGGTATTTTAAAGCATATTTTGGGAGGTAATACTGCAACTGTTGAAAGTTCGCTAGCGGATAAAGTTGGTGTAAGCTCTTCAGGTATCTCTTCGATTATGAAGATGGCAGCACCATTATTATTAGGTGTGTTAGGAAAGCAAAAAAGAGCTGCTTCTAACAATGGTTTTGATGCTGGTAATATAGGGTCTATCTTATCTGGACTAGCTTGTCATGCAGATGACAATACAGGTCTTGATCTAGGTGACATCTTTAGTATGGTTGGCGCTTTGAGAGGTAAAGGCGGTGGAGGTTCTGCTGTTGGAGGTCTTCTTAAGGGACTTTTCGGTGGATAATTTCCGATGAGATTAAAACTAAAACTCGCTTCGGCGGGTTTTTTTTTGCTTTTATTTTAGTTCAGACTGTATTTTGATAGGAAAAGAATTGGGGTAATATCTATTGAAATTAACCCGTGAATTATGCGGGTTAGGTTAATTCGTTTCAATAGACGAGTTGTTCAACATCTTGTTTGCAAAGACCCAACTTTAAACAGATAGACAAATGTTGAATATCGATAGAACTATAAGACCAGTAATTATCTAAACACCATGATAGTGCCATTTCTTTCAACCTTGTCCGTAGTGCTTTTTGCTTTGGTTACTAAATGCCATGTGTAATAACCATCCGCTAAGTAGTGGGTGTCATTGTCTTGGTCACTGTTGTATGATCCGTTCCATGAGTGTGGATAGGTCTCGCTTCTATACACTTCATCCCCCCATCTGGAGTAGATAATGAATGTGTAATAGGTCTCGTCAATGTCATTTCCAATAGGTTTAAATAGGTCATTTATACCATCTTCATTAGGAGTAAAGGCATTGGGAACGAAAAATTGAAATATATCATCGATAAGAATATCTCTGACGATCACATCAGGACATCCAATGTCATCGATTACGGTAAGCTGAACTGGATAAGTGCCAGGTTCAGATGGAAATAAGAAGCTAGGGTTAGTTTCGTCACTTGTACCTAACGGACTTGTTAGGTTAAATATCCATTCATTGATGTAGTCGCCGTCCGAAGTGTTTTGGAAATTAACATATGGGTTAAGAATATCCACTGGTAACGGGTCAGCACTGAAATTGGCAACCGGGGGAGTAGGTGAGTCCACAAAGACAGTATTCGGCCCACCAATACATCCATTCGCATCTCTGATGAAAATTTCATAGTTATCACTACAAAAATCATTACGAGAACTCTCAGGTTGGTAGGTCAGTCCACCATCATAGCTATATTCTGCCGCTTCGTCAGAAAATATTGAGATGACACCGTTACAATAGCCTTGACATTCTTCTCGCTCGGTAAGTACTGTGTCGATCACCGGCATAGGGGGTTCTAAGATTGAAAAATCTTGTGAATCGTCACAGCCATTATCGTCAGATAGTGTAATAGTATATGTGCCAGGACAAATGTTGTTTGCGGAACTCCCTGAAGTGTTTGCAGGGTCAAGACCTGCGAACGTATAGTTGTAGTCGTTAGCTATCATTCCACCGACACCAGTCACGCTTACTTCTCCATTACAATCACCAAAACATAATGCATCTACAACGGTGGGGGTAATCTCAATGCCATCAAAGAATGATATTTCAATGTCCTTTGTATTCGGACAAGATAATCCTTCAGTATCTGTCCATGTGATTGTATATTGCCCCGGGGTGCTTGCAGTGAGCATAGCGTTTGGATTGTTGTACGGATTACCACTGCCAGTAAGCGTAAGCCCACTCGGAATAGTCCATTCACCAAGTCCGACCGAACTGGCGTACAATTGGAATTGCATTCCGCATATCGCAGTGTCCGGACTAGTTTCTAATTCGCCAGGAACAGAGATTGTCATTTGATCTGTCTTAAAGCATGCGGGATGACCTTCTACATTGACTGTTACTTCAAAGGTCGTTGTGCCATTTATTCCTGTAGCTGTTGGATTTTGCAAAGTAGGATTAGCGAAATACTCAATAGGCGTCCATGAATAGTCATAGTCCGTTGCGCTTCCTCCAACAATATCAACTCCTACTTGCGCCGGTACTTCACATTCCGTGACAGCATCTGGCCAGGCTTCTATGTCATGCATTTCTTCAACAGTCACCGTTATAGTTGTGTCATAGCCACAGTCAAAGCTATTCATAGTATTGTATGTAAAGTCATACTGACCGGGGCTATCTGGAATAAAAGTGATGGTATTGCCTTCGTCAATGATATTTGCTAATGCAGGGCCAGTCCACCATGTAGAGTCAATATCTTGCCCAATGGTAGGAGTAAAAGTTGTCACATCTGGAAAAAGAGCAGGGTTCAATTCAATTCCCCATTCAAAGATATAGCCATTGTCGATGGCTAGATTGTCAATCACTGAAAAAGTCCAAGAGCCATTCAATGGACACCCTACTAGATTACATAAATCATCCTCGCTTTGATATAGTCCAGGATCTACAGAGCTCCCGTTTGAAGTTGGTCCACTGTCAAGATTTCCATTAGTTAGTCCTGGCGCCCAGCCATAATCATAGCCAATGCCTGGGTCTGTTGAGCCGTCATCCACAGCTTCCCCCAAATAGGTCCCGCCTCCTGAGTTATTGCCAAAAGAAAGGAGTGTCACAAGTGTTCCATCAGGACATTCAATATTCATCTCCAAATCACCTAAGTAGGAGTGTTCCATGTTTACAAAAATGCTGTACAGGTCATCACAATTATCAAGGGTTGTTCCTACGTCAAAGAAGTCAAACTCTAGGGTGGAGGAGTAGCTAAATCCCGCACCATCGGCAAGGTATGTTTCCCCCGCTACTACCTGAGGAGGCAGGGAGGTCCATGTTACTCCTTCAGCGGTACCGCTTAACTGTAGAGTCTCACCAAAGCATACGATTTCGTCATATACTAAATCCACTGCTGGTAAAGTGCTTACAAGAACTTGAAGTGGTTCAAGGTTCAGGCTTTGACAGCCGTTGTTGTCATATATGGTAAGCGAAACTAAATATTCACCAGGTTCGTCCCAAGAGTGACTAGCAGTGATGCCACTATTATCATCCACTGTGCCATCGTCAAAGTTCCATGAGTAATGATCCAGAGTGAATCCGGGAGCAACGGAAGATCCTGTTCCATCAAATGTGACAGGCGCACCCATGCATAGGGTTACTGTTTGTCCATTGTTGATAGGTGTGGGACTTACGAAGGACGAAATAGAAGTGGGAGCGGCACAAGGTGTGGTGCAGCTAATAAGTGCTTCCCACCCTGGTAGCGTAGTTGGGTTTCCGGAGTTATTATCAAAGAAGAAAGTAAGGCAGCCACTCGTGTTGTTGATAGTTCCAGTAAACGGTTGTCCCGCAATGGATGTGCCAGTATAGCTCCCCATTCCCGAGGCAGAGGTGTCATCTCCATCAAAAATATAGAGGTAATCAGAGTTGTTTTGGTTGTTAGGGTCTTGAAATACATTGAATCCAATAAAATCTACTTGAATAACATCTCCTGGCGTGTCTGGGCAAATAGTGAAAGTGTCACTTCCGGCGACATAGGCCGCTCCTTCTCCAGCACCATTGTCCACGAAAGTTCCTGTGCAGGTAGAGACTGGACTTGCGCCTCCATCGCCATTGATGGCAAACTGTTGGGCTGTTGCAAAATTAAATGAAGAGAGAAATAGTATGGCTAGTGTAAACTTTTTTATCATTCAAGTTTGTTTTGGTTAAATGTTGAGTTGTTGTCGTAAAAATAATACAAAAAACTAAATTGGATACATCAGTCTTTCGTAATTCTTAGAATCCTACCGCTCCACCTTCACAATACCAGTGAAAATTTCTCTTCTACCATCTTTAAGAAGGGCAACTTTCCATCTGTATTTTCCGCTTTTTGCAATTTTGTCCGTATTGGTCTTTCCTGTCCAAGGGTAATTTATATCATCTGTTGAAAATACTACAGAGTCCCGAATATCATAAATTTCCATTATGAATACGTCTTGGTCCGAAATGCCTTCTGGTAGGAAGCTGTCACTTATTCCATCCCCATTAGGGCTGAATGACGTTAGCGCGTTTAAGTTGAAATTCTTACCATGATATTCTGTTACAGGTACTGATTTGTCTTCAATTAGTTCATTGATTCGAATAATCGATGATTTTTGATCAACAGTTAGATTGTTGGTTGTTTCTTTCTTCGTGTCAATTCGAGACTCAGCGTTGGATGAAGATACCTCATTAGTAGAATTGATCTCTGAGCTATTAGTGTCTGCTAAATCTATATCTTCGGAGGAAATTGCTTCAGCAGTCGGATTGTTGGATTCCGCCACCACAGTGTGGTTTGTTGTTAAGCCTTCTACATTTTCTGTTGGATTGAAGGGGGTGTGATTGTCTGCAATCACATCGGTAGTACTCGCTGAAAAGTTAAGCATTAGTGCAACGCCAGTTAAGACGACACCTGCCACAATAAACTGTTTGTAGAAGGAGAATCCAGAACTGCTTTTAGATTTTCTATTTAATGAGTTCTCAAAACTATCCCATGCATTTCCATCAATAGGTGCTTCGTATCCTTCTAGTGAATTTTTTATTTGCTTTTCAAATTGACTCATAATTATTGTCTATCTCTTTTTTTAAATAATTCCTTAAATTTCTTTTCGCCTTTGCGAGGTTGGATTTGGATGTGCCTTCACTTATTTTAAGCATATCAGCTATTTCTCTGTGAGAATAGCCCTCTACTACATATAGATTAAACACCGTACTGTATGCGGGAGAAAGTTTGCGAAGCGCGTCAATTACTTCCTGAGGGTTGATGTTCATTTGCACGTCATCCTCATCTTCTATCGTACCAGCATGAACCTCAATATAGTTGTCACCATCAGAGATGAATCTATTTTTTTTCTCTTTTCGAATAGTGTCAATACAGTTATTGACCATTATTCTTCTAATCCAACCTTCCAAAGAACCTTTGCCATTAAACTTGCCCAGTTGAGCAAATATCTTTATGAATCCCTCTTGGACAAAGTCCTTCGCCTGATCCATTCCGGTGGCATATCGTAAACAAACACCTAACATTTTTCCATAGTGTTTTTCAAAAAGAAAACGTTGCGCCTTTCGGTCTCCCAAAAGACAGTCACGCACTATGGTATCTTCTTCTAGCTGCTTGTTCATTATTCAGACGCTGAAATTAGTAAAAGGTTGCCTAATATACTAGTAAATATATACCAAATTATTAAAAACACAGATGAATGCCGTAAAATTATAGATAAATGCTTCGTTTTGTGTGGTGCTTTTAGGGGCGCTAACCTATGATTTCTCTCCAAGTGGTTCTTTTATCTTGTTATAGTTGAATAACGAGTGTTAATTGTTGAATACTATCATGGTTATTTAGAAGCATCTCTTTTATTCTTTTTAACTTTACCGACTTAAATTATCATTTTTATAACAAAAAAAGTAGAAAATTATGAAAGTAACGGTAGTAGGAGCAGGAAATGTTGGCGCAACTTGTGCAAATGTGTTGGCTCATAAAGAAATCGTAAATGAGATCATACTTGTTGATATCAAGGAGAATTATGCCGAAGGAAAGGCTTTGGATATGTGGGAAACCTCTCCCATCAATATGTTTGATACTAGAATCATTGGTTCTACAAATGATTATTCTAAAACAGCTGGCAGTGAAGTAGTGGTTATTACTTCAGGTATTCCTCGTAAGCCTGGCATGTCAAGAGATGATCTAATTGCGACCAACGCAGGTATCGTAAAGTCTGTTACGGAACAAGTCGTTAAGTATTCTCCTGACGCTATTATTCTTATAGTTTCTAATCCATTAGACGTAATGACTTATGCGGCATTCTTGACCGCCAAAAAAGCGCCAAACAAGGTGTTTGGTATGGCTGGTATCCTTGATACTGCCCGTTATCGCTCTTTCATTGCTCTTGAGTTGGATTGTTCTCCAAAAGATATTCAAGCCGTACTTATGGGAGGTCATGGCGATACTATGGTTCCTCTTCCAAGATACACAACAGTTGGTGGTATTCCTGTGACGGAATT